>CALRDL010000010.1 GCA_943354905.1 Candidatus Nomurabacteria bacterium | reverse complement strand
CATCTCCGGGATCACAATTGTCTGTAGCACCAATTCTACCACAAGGATCATCAGAATTAGCAAAGCTAATAGCTGGCAAAAACATCATTAAGAAAAGAACAAATATTGGAATTAAATTTATAAATTTTTTTATTTGTTTTTTCATAATTATCTAGGTGATAGATTATCAATACTTTCAATTGGAGCTAGATTATTACGAGGATTACTCAAGCCGAAAGTATTTTGAAATAAAAACACAAGACCCCACATAGCTATGATGACTGTCAAACCAATAATCCCATAGAGGATAGTATCTCTGCCTTTAGTTTTCGCTTCTTCACTATCTCCTATCATATACTGGATAACACCCCAGATGAAATAAATAACTCCGAGAGTTATCAAGACTGGAATAGTGGCTCTAAAGAGGTCGCCTATTCTAAGGATAATATCTATTAGATCATTGGATTGTGATACACCTCCTCCACCTCCTGATACACCTCCTCCACCTCCTGATACACACTGATGACGTACATTTAGTATTTGACCAAATGGACAAGAACCATGTATAGCAAAGCTAATAGCTGGCAAAAACATCATTAAGAAAAGAAAAAATATTGGAATTAAATTTATAAATTTTTTTATTTGCTTTTTCATAATTATCTAGGTAATAAATCTCGAAGATATGCACCGGAAGGAGCTACCACGTCTCCCCTTCCTAAAAATGTAACTTTTAGAATCTCTACCAAGCCCCACATAGCGATGATGACTGTCAAACCAATAATCCCATAGAGGATAGTATCTCTGCCTTTAGTTTTCGCTTCTTCACTATCTCCTATCATATACTGGATAACACCCCAGATGAAATAAATAACACCCAAAGAAACAAGTACCGGAATAATATAACTAAATAATTCACCAATCTTACATATAATACCGATAATACCGATCAAACCAGTTGTACACATATATTTTTATTTGATTTAACGAAATCATATCGTGCAATCGACAATTAAAGCACGACACTAATTAATAATAACATTATAACACAAGAATAGTATTAGAGATAATCCCAGCAATAGCCCAGGAACCTAAGAGTATCGCCGCCCCGATAATGGTATATAGTAAAGCATCTTTGGCTTGCTCTATTTTCTCCGAGTTCCCTTGAGCTTGGACAAAAAGAAAACCACAGTAAATGATGGCCAGAGCCACAAGAGGGATACCTACTCGAAGCACACCCTTCAGAAGGGTTTTTATGAATTCATTTATTGTGCTGGAGTTTATTGGGTTGCAGATTTTACCAGCACAAGGATCAGCAAAAGAAATAACAGGTAAAATAATTAAAATACTGATGAAAACAAATTTATAAAAATTATTTCGTAAAAATTTCATGTTTAAATATTATACAACATTTTAAAATCCAATCCAACTACCATCATAACCCAATATTGTTAATATCGTCCTGATCACCAGCCACGCCGCCATAGCAAAGACAAGTCCTAGGACAGTATCTGTAAATATTCCTTTGGCTTGAGTCTTGGCTTCCCCGCCCTGAGCTTTGATTAAAAGAAACCCAGCATAAGCGAACATAATAGCCGCAATCGGTACAGATAATTTAAATAAAAGGAAATGTATCACTGTATTTATAAGCTTCATAAAAGCATTAAAATCGCAGTCTCCAGCAGGGGTAGCCTGACCTGTAACTTTAGTATTATTACAAGGAATCAGTGATTCCTGAGCAAAAGAAATGATAGGTATCATTAAGACTAGAAACACGAGCAAGGTAATTAATATTTTTTTAAATTTAATCATTTTATTTTATAAGTAAAGAATTGAGTCTACTATCTGCTTCCAAGATGGCTTGATCTTCGGTTAAAATATTTGAAAGCACTCCTTCGACCATCCGATTGAAAATATCATAAGTGTCATTTGGTGATGGATCGAGCCAGCTTTTGGCAAAAATGGCAGAATTATACAAAGTCGGTAAATATAAATCTTCGGTTGGTTTTATTTTGAGTAGATCCCTTCGAGCTGGAACAACTCCGAGAGCATTCGCAAATTTACTTGCAAAATCTGTCGTAGCTAGTAGACCAGCTGTAGTCAAAGCAGTATTGAAATTCTTCGAAGAAGCTAAGACAGCAACACCAGTAACACGAGCTCCAGTCGATTTCAAAGTATTTTCTTTCACTTGAGGAAAAGTAGCCACAGCAAAATTTTGATTCGGGTTTTTATTTATAAATGAACCGAGCTCGCTACCAAAACCAAAATAAAAAGCTAGGTCTTCTGCTGAAAAAGATTCAGTGGAAGACCGAAAAGATCTGTTCCAAGAATATTGTTTACTACTAGGATCAACAAAATCAGTAAAGAACTGTAAAGCTGGAGCCAGATCATATCTGGAATTCGAATTATTCAAGGTCGATCTGAAAATACCACCTTTGGATTCTACTATCTTGTTTCCAGTCTGCATAAATAGCGTAGCCAAGATATCTTTGGCATTATTTACATTTGAAAATTGCCCCATAGCGACAGCACTCTTTGATATTTTATTTGTTTCGTCTTTTTTAGTTAGTTTGGGTACTAGCTCTACTAATTCCTCCCAGTATGTAGGTGGAGAAACTATTCCATTGGCATCTAAGGTAGTACGATTGTAATACATAATCAGAGGGTCAATAGTCAGAGGAAATGCCAACACTCCAGCACTAGTCAAGAAAACTTCTCCAGCTCCGGCAAAATTCTCTCTAAAAGAAGCAAGTGGATAACTAGCATATGGAATAGAAAAAAGTTTATTAATATAATGAAAAGCTAAGTTGTCTGGTAAAAATAAAAGATCTGGACCTCTACTTTCCGAGAGAGCTTCGAGAAGGTCTTTGTCAAAAGAAGAGACAGACTTCTCTTCGTACTTCACAACGAAAGATGTATTTATTTTGTTAAATTCTTCCAAAAGTGGATTCACCAGACCAGACCTTTCTGTACCCCAGATTGTTACTGTTCCGAGCCCGCCTGGTTCGTTTTTCTCGCCTATAGGTATAGCCCCAGAAAAAACTAAAACACCAAAGATGGCTAAAATAAAAAATATAACTACAACAACAATTTGAAAATTTCCTTTCATCCCGTTAGAGACAGGTCGCGATCTTCACGACATGTAAATTATTTTTTATAAAATTGATCGTCATAAATTTATTGATTTATTTTTTACATTCCTTTCGTGACCGCGGTCTCTAACGGGATTCCTTACTTAATATCATACCATAATGTTGAACTCCAGCATCAATCTCACGATCAAATACAAAACCCTTATTTTCAAACATTTCTCTTAATTTATTTTTTGATATAGCCCCCATAGAAGCCATTGCAGAGTATTCTGACCAATCGATAAGGAGAACCTTGCCTTCTTTTTTTAAAATTCTTTTTATTTCATCAATACATTTTTCTTTGTGATCTAGTTGAAAAAAAATATTTGACGCAATAACTGCGTCTACGGAATTGTCTTGCAATTTCGTTCCACCAATTTTTTCTATATTACCCCAAATAACTTGTACATTACTAAGTTTTTGTTCTTTTATATTTTTTGTAATTGTTTCTAGAAAATCTTTGACTATTTCGATAGCATAGACTTTTCCTCTCCCTACTATATGACTAACAGACATAGAATAAAATCCTATCCCCGCTCCAAAATCCGCGACAATATCCGTCTCTCGAAGACCAAGAGCTTTTAAATTTTTTAGCGGATCAGAAAACATAAATATATTATAACACAACCTCACCCCTTAGTCCCCTCTCCTTGGCAAGGAGAGGGGTGGATGCGGAGCAGACGGGGTGAGGTAAACTTATTTTATATACACGCAACAGAGGCGATGCCGTCGCCAGCACGAAGTCGCATGATGGTCACGCCCTGAGTTTGACGACCGAGAGATGGCACGTCTTTGAGGGCTGTACGAATAACTTGCCCTTTCTTGGACATAGCTATCAATTCCTGTTCATCCCCAGAGAGAACTTTCGCCACAATAATTTTTCCAGTTTTTGGAGTTACTTTTGAAGTTTTTATTCCGGAACCACTTCTTTTTTGTACTTTATATTCTTTCAAATCTGTCTTTTTACCAAAACCATTTGCTGACATAGTCAAGAATGATCCAGCTTTTTGGTTATTTTTTACGACGTCAACACCGATGACTTCATCACCCTTCCCAAGTTTGATACCGGTCACCCCTCCAGCAGTTCGGCCCATTTCTCGCACGTCGGATTCTTTAAATCTGATTGATTGTCCACCTGATGTCGCGATCATAACTTCATCTCCTTTTTCAGTAATCAAAGCTGAGATCAAGCTATCTCCCTTGTCGAGTCGAATAGAAATGATTCCACTTCGACGAACATCTTTGAAAGAAATAGAGGACATTTTCTTAACAGTGCCGTCTTTGGTAACCAACATAAGTGACGAAACAGACTGCTCTTTATCTTTGGACCCGCCTGCGCCGGCAGGCATAACTAAAATAGAATTCACTTTTTCGTCGGATGAAAGCGCTAAAAAGTTCATAATTGATTTCCCTTTGGTCGCTCGACGCCCTTCTGGTATGTCATACATTTTCATTTGATAAGCTTTACCGAGGTTGGTAAAGAAAAGAAGATTGCTGTGAGTCGAACCAGAAACAAGCATAGTCACAAAATCTTCTTCTTTAGTTTCAAGATCAATCACGCCGACTCCCCCACGCTTTTGAGCATGATATTCCGAAGGATCAGTACATTTGACATATCCTCCAGCAGTGAGTACAAGCATAGTTTCCTTTTCGGGCACTAAATCTTCATCAGAAATCTCTTTGACTCCACCTTTGACTATCTTTGTACGTCTTTCATCTCCATATTTATCTCGTATTTCTTGTAATTCTGTAGAAATAATCTTTAAAATTTTCTTTGGACTCGCGAGCAAATCTTTCATTTCAGTAATAAATTTTTGTTTTTCCTTGAGTTCATCTTCGACAGCTTGCCGTTCTAGGCCAGCGAGCTTGGAAAGTTTCATTTCTAGTATGGCAATAGCTTGCAAATCAGAAAATTTAAATTCTTTGATCAAATTTATTTTTGCAATTTGTGAATTCTTCGAACCCCGGATGATGGTGATCACTCGATCTATCTTGTCGAGAGCTTTTTTAAGACCAAGTAAAATATGCTCCCGCTCTTCAGCTTTCCGCAATTCATAGATAGTCCTCCTTCGAATCACTTCTTTTCGGTGAGAAATAAATTCTACAAGAATAGACTTGAGAGATAAAGTCTGAGGAACTCCGTCGACTAACGCCACGATATTGAAATTGAAATTGGATTCGAGTTGAGTATTTTTGTAAATATAATTTAAAACTTTTTCTGGGTGGGCACTACTCTTCAAATCGATCACCACTCGGATATCTCTAGTAGACTCGTCACGCAGACCTTTGATGCCTTCGAGCTTTTTCTCTTGCACGAGTTCAGCGATAGCCATGATCAAATTGGCTTTGTTGACTCGAAAAGGAATAGAGGTAATTATTATAGAAAAGTTTCCATCCCCGCCCGAACGACCGTCCGGTCGGGCGGGTTTTTGTTCGATTATTTCAGCTTCCCCACGACAAACTACTCCACCACGTCCCGTAGAATACGCATGAAGCATATCTTTGTATCCATAAGCAACACCCCCAGTCGGAAAATCTGGTCCTTTAACAAATTGCATTAAGTCTTCGGTAGTGCTATCTTCATTTTCGATTAAATGCATTGTCGCATCGAGAACTTCTCCTAGATTGTGTGAAGGAATATTTGTAGCCATGCCGACAGCGATACCCAAGGTTCCATTTAAAAGCAAAGCGGGAACGCTCGCAGGCAAAACTATAGGTTCCTGTCTAGTAGCATCATAGTTCGGACGAAAGTCTACAGTTTCTTTCTCAAGATCACGAAGAAGTTCGCCAGAGACCTTAGACATCTTGGCTTCGGTATAACGCATCGCCGCCGCATTGTCTCCATCAATCGAACCGAAGTTTCCTTGTCCTAAAATAAATGGGTAACGATAGGAAAATTCTTGAGCCATACCCACCATCGAATCATAAACTGCAGTGTCGCCATGGGGATGATATTTTCCGAGTACATCTCCGACTACTGTCGCAGATTTTCGAAAACGTGAAGATGCCGTCAGCCCCATCTCATGCATAGCATACAGAATGCGACGGTGTACAGGCTTGAGTCCATCTCTTACATCAGGTAGAGCACGCGAAGTGATGACCGACATGGCATAAGCCAAATAAGACTCTTTCATCTCTGTCACCACATCGACAGGTAAAATAGTATCTATGTTTTTTATTTTTTTTTCTTCTTCCCCAGATTGCTCCGATGTTTTCTTGGCCATTTTAAATTAAATAATATTTATTCGAATAAATTTGGATCTTCTAAATTTAGATCTTCACCTTGAGTCGAACCTGATATGCTTTGGTATCCACCGAGCAAATTCCCTTTTAATGCAGAAAGTGGACTTAATTCATCACTGATTTTGGCTTGAGTTTTGGGATCAGAAAAATTTGTCCCCAAGGAATAAACCCAAAGAGATATTAGCACGATACCAAAAAAAATAGTAAGGGAATGCAAAATATGTCTTCTAATTTCTTCTGGTTGACGTCTTAAATGATGAATTATTTTTTTCATATAATTTGATTCAGTAGAATCACCTACTGGGTTACGATATCATACTGCTTTTAATACTATCACTTCCCCCTCTTTATTGTCTAAATCTTTTAATTTTAAGGTCAACTTATCTACGACTTGAGCTTTTTCTTCTCCACTTTCTTTTAGAAATGCTTTGAGGGAAATATCGTCATAATCCATCGGAATTATTAATTTTGGTTCGAGTATTGAGGCGAGCTTGGAAGCAGATTTGGCATCTAATAAGTCTTTGCCTCCAACAGGAGTGAAAAGTATGTCTGGACTACCCATGGATTCTATCGTTTCTTTATTTAATTCACCATCTGATAATGCCCCTAAAAACAAAATATTTATGTTGTCTACTTTGAGTGAGTAGATAGTGTTTATATATTTTTTATCTTCAATCATAGAATGAGTCATGCCTCCTTTCACGAAAATCTCTCTGACTTCATAATCCCCTGGCCCAGTGATAGTAAAAGGCACTCGTTCTCCATGCGAGAGCTGGTCTATGCCATTATAATCTGGATGATTGGTAGTAATGAGAGCTATGTCTGCGCCAAACTTGGCGGTTATGCCTGTCTTGGAACTTTTATTCACAGGGTTAAAAGCTAGGACCATCTCCCCTTGTTGAATCTTAAAAAATTGTTTTCCGAAATATGTGATTATCATTATACTTACTATTGTAACATGAATTAAAATCAAAATCACCTCACCCCTTGCCCCTCTCCAAGACAAGCTTGGAGAGGGGGTCAATCGAATGTATAATTTCCAAATGGCTAAATTAAACTTAATCATCAAAGCTAGATATTTGCGCCACGAAGAAACCAAGGCCGAAAAAATTCTTTGGAAAGAATTAAGAAACAGAAAATTAGGCATAAAATTTCGCCGGCAACATCCAATTGAAAAATTTATCTTAGATTTTTATGCTCCAGAGATAAAACTTGCCATAGAGCTCGATGGATCTCAACATAAGGGAAATCATGAATATGATAAGTTAAGAACAGAATATCTTGAATCACAGAAGATTAAAATTATACGATTTTGGAATATGGAAATTGAAAAGGATTTGGAAAAAGTGTTGGAGAAAATTAAATTCAATCTCCCAACCCCTTAATCCCCTTTCCATCCATTGATGGAGAAGGGAAATTACAAATTTCCAAGTGCAAAAAGAATTTCATTATCATTTGAAACAGAAGTGATTTCCGGTAGAGATGTAAAGAATGGGTGCTTTTTACGAAATCCAGAAACAATAATTAGCTTATGAAGACCCATAGCCATGCCTGTTTCATATCGAGCACTTTCTTGATCTGATTCCCAAAGATATATAAGTATATCTGAATTTTTTACTGCTTCCCTTTCATCAATAGCTTTCTGAGCCGGATTTTCATTATTTTCAATATCTTTTACCCAATCAAATGTAATCGAGTGCCCATTTTTCGTGAGCATATCCATAACTGCTCGAGCTCTTTCAAGGTTTTTACCTGCAACATAAATTTTTGCCATATAATTTATTATATATTATTTAATTTAAATTATGTTATATTTCACCTCTCTCTATTTTGAAAAAATGGAGAGGGGTCGGGGGTGAGGCTTGCATTTTTATAAATTTATAGTAGTATGCTTGAGTAATAGAATATTTATTAAATATGGATTTAGGGTAACCCTAGACAAGCTGTAACAAGCAAATTTAGAACCTAGGCCTTGATCCGCTACACAATTCTTAATTGAGCGGATTTTTAATTTTATGATTAAAAACGAATCATTAGTAGTAGATGAAACTTTAAACGAAAACTTAGTATTAAAATCCATTGCTGATCGTACAATCAGCAAACCAGAAGTCGACGCTCTAGTAGAAGGCCCAGTGATAAGTATTGAAAAATCCTCAGTATACGTGGATCTTTCTCCGTATGGCACAGGTATTATCTATGGTAGAGAATTCATCAACGCGAAAGATATTATAAAAAAGATAGCTCTCGGAGATATCATCAAGGCAAAGATAGTTGAAACTGAAAATGAAGATGGCTATATCGAACTTTCCCTAAAAGAAGCAAAACAAGCTCTGACTTGGAATGAAGCTGAAAAAAATATCAAAGATAAGACAGTGATGAGTCTGGAAATCAAAGATGCAAACAAAGGTGGGCTCATTTTGGAATGGCAGGGTATCCAAGGATTTCTACCAGCTTCTCAACTCAAAGCTGATCATTATCCTAGAGTTTTGGATTCGGATAAAGATAAAATCTTAAAAGAATTAAAGAAATTAGTCGGTCAACACATCTCGGTGATGATCATCTCTACACTTCCCAAAGAAGGCAAACTCATCTTCTCAGAAAAAGATAACAACCCAGAAGAAAAGAAAGAAATCTTGAGCAAATATATCATCGGAGACGAATTAGATTGTATTGTCGCCGGCATAGTCGACTTTGGAGTATTCTTAAAACTTGAAGACAAGCTCGAAGGCCTAGTGCATATATCCGAACTCGATTGGGGCTTAGTCGAGGATCCTCGAAGTCTGTATAAAATCGGAGATAAGATCAAAGCAAAGGTAATCGAAATAAAAGAAGGTAAGATTTCCCTCTCTATTAAAGCTTTGAAAGAAAATCCTTGGAAAGAATTTGAAGGTAAACTTAAAAAAGGAGACATCATCAAGGGTGTGATTATAAAATACAACAAACATGGTGCACTCGTATCTATCAAAGAAGGCGTGGCTGGACTCGTCCACAACTCTACATTTGCTAGTGAAGCCAAACTTCGAGAAAAACTCGAACTTGGAAAGACTTATAACTTCCAGATCACTCTCTTTGAACCAAAGGATCAAAAGATGACACTTGTGCATTTAGAATAGCTAGTGGTATACTATACTAGTCGATTTAATAGTGTTTATTAGAATAAAAATACTATGCTTGGAGGACACTAGGATTACACAAAAAAACCAAAGGATTTTTTTAGAAAATTTAATTTTTCTTAAAATTTTTTCTTTGGTTTTTTGTTTGCATTTTTTTAGAATATAATACTTCTATGAGTGAAAAAACTATCAGAAAATGCAGTGCTTGCGGAACGAGTCCAATCAATCACAAACTTTTATTTACTATAAACCTTATAGATGAAATTACTGAAAGACTGGGCAATATACTCTGTAATAAGTTTTCTTGTTCCCCTACTACCAAAAAATCTAAAGAGTGGCGAAATTTAGCTTCTCTGGTTGAAAAGATCGTATTTACCAGTATGTCTTATGTCGGCATAGTGGGTTTCAATTATGATATGGAAAAAGCTGTGACTGGACGTTCGAAGCTCATCTGGGAAGAAGCAGAAAAAAGAGGAATAGCTATGTCGCAATTAAAAATGTTCGGCAAACCTGTGGAGTTATACAGGGCGAGGATAAATGATAATAGAACTTCTTATTTTTATTTTAAAAGCCTGCCCATCCCGACCCATCTCGAACAAAGTGGCTACGATTGGTTAGATGATAAATTTATACTTTTCAAAAAACTTACGGATAACATTCAGAATAACATCCCAGTTCCCAAAACTAAAAAAATATTATCGTGGAAAAATGCGGTAGATTCTTTTCGAGAATTAAGCAAACCTATCATACTAAAACCTCAACATGGTTCAAGAGGTAGACACACTACTACAAATATCAATACTGAGAAAGAATTGCGAGATGCATTTGATCTAGGGAGAGAAATCACATTGTCGATGATACTACAAGAACATCTCCATGGTTCCGTCTATAGAGCAACTGTTATAAATAATGAATTGGTGGGATTTTTTCGTGGAGACCTTCCAGAAATTATCGGAGACGGAAAGAAAAATATTAGAGAACAAATATCTGATAAGAATAAAATTCGCCATGAGAGAGTTTCTGAAATCTCAATCAACGATGATCTAGTAAATTTTATAAAAAGACAAGGCTATACCACAGAAAGTATATTATCAAAAAACGCCACCTTGGCTCTCTCCGCCAAGACTGGTAGAATGTATGGGAGTTACACTAGAGAAATGCTTCCAGAGGTGCATCCTAAAATGCATGCGATTTTCAAAAAAGCAGGCGAAATAGTCTCGGCTCCAGTGGTTGGATTTGATTTGATAATCGAAGATCCGACCAAAGA
Organism: Candidatus Nomurabacteria bacterium; assembly: GCA_943354905.1. Lineage (GTDB taxonomy): Bacteria > Patescibacteriota > Minisyncoccia > Phycocordibacterales > UBA9973 > UBA9973. Next base: position 13,304 of record CALRDL010000010.1, on the reverse strand, counting down.
CCCTGATCTCCAAAAATGGGGCATCATCGAATGCAATTCTTTACCTTTCATCGATCTGCATTATTTCGCTCTTGAAGGACCAAAAATAAATTTAGCAGAAAATGTCTGGGATTTGTGGGAAAAAACATTTTAAATATTTTTAATGAACGACCGTCCGTTATTTATTTCTGCGTTAGGCAAGACCTAACGCAGAATGTTTGTAATTTTTAAACTTTAATAGCTAACTGCATTGTCTCGGGACCAATAGTATCCATAATCTTTATAACTTGCTCAGCATAGTACTTGACAATAGAAGGAGGATTGTAAGTTTGCAAAATTTCTTTCACACTCTTATCCGCATAATAATGATCGGTGTTTGGATTATTTCCACCCAAGTTATGAGCCACAATCTCGATAGCTTTTTCATAAGATTCAAAGTTGATCTTACAAGAACCCCATCCAAAAGGACTGAAGGTAACTTTCTTACAAACGTATTTACCACCTGTAGATTCACGAACCGCAATAGCTGGAAGCAAACGCCAATCAATATCATTTTTCTTTGCTTCGATAACCATTTTCATACCTGTACCTTGAAGGGGCATATCGTATTTCCTAAAATGTGCATCGATAGCTTCTGCTTTTAACTCATCCAAGGCATCATCTTTTTCCATAGCCTTACTTATAGCCAAAGTATCAGAGTTACCTAGTATTTCTATATTAAATTTTCTAATCAATGCGTTTGGTGTTTTCTCCATATTAGCACTTGAGCCAGTCATAGACATAGTCATGACAGGAAGAAGCATCAGAGACTGCACGAAACGAATTATATTCTTGTTTTTCATAATGTAGCGATTGTGCTCCGCCAAACCCATATCTGTTTTCTTATATAAACCCCGACGCTTTAGGTCGGGGTTCCGACTTTGCTAAAGCAAGCGTCGGAACTAAAAAATCCTTATTTAATAAGGCTATAACATGTATAGCACCTATCGCTTAAGGAATACTTTAATAATAGCATATTCTGATTCAAAAGTCAATAGTTATACAATAATTTTGTGCTATGTCAAGCCGAAAAAACCTTATAAAATAAGGTTTTTTCGGCAATATACCTTTGACAGATTAAGCAAAAAATAGTATAATTTTAAGTGTGGATAACCATAAACCAAGATTCTAGGAAAAATTAAAAACTTTCTCAGCAACCTTATATGCCTCCCCTGCTCCCATAGTCACAAATACATCATTTTCTCCTAGATTTAACTCATTTACGTATACCTCTGCAGATTTAAAGTCTGGGAAAGCCTCAACAAATGCTGTATTTTCTTTTTTAAGAAAGTGGTCACAAATAGCATTAGCCAGCTTTTCACTAGAGACACTATCGTCTTTAATTTCTCGAGCAAAATAGATAGGCAAAAGTAAAATGCGATCAGCCCCATCAAAACTCATCACAAAGTCATCAAAGAGAGCTTTGGTTCTGCTATATAAGTGAGGCTGGAACAGGACTGTGATTTTTTTCTTATTTTTCTTGGGATAAAGTTCACGCAGGCCTTGAAGACTGGCCTTGATTTCGGTCGGGTGATGGGCGTAGTCATCATATACAATAGTTCCCTCTTTAGTAACTCCTTTTTTTTCGAGACGACGCCATGTGCCCGAAAATCCTTGCAAGGATTTTCGGGCACTACTTTCATCTATCCCTAAAACATCTGCCACAGCCAGTGCTGCCGCCGCATCCATGCGATTGTGGATCCCCGGCACAGCAAGCTTGGGAACTTTATCTAAATATTTTTGATAATCAGAAATCACAATCTCACTTTGAGATTCAAGTTGCTTAAAAGCACTTTTAATATCCTCTAGATCTTTATAGTAGTCTAGATGATCGGCTTCAATATTTGTAATAACTAAAATTTTTGGCTTAATATTTAAAAAAGATCTCTCGTATTCACAAGCCTCAACTACAAAAAATTCACTTTTACCAGCTATAAAGTTTGATTTGTAATCTTTAAGAAGTGAGCCGACGACTACAGTTGGGTCCAGACCCGCATCAATCAAAATTTTGGCAATCATAGCAGTCGTCGTCGTCTTACCATGAGTTCCTGACACAGCGATAGTGTATTTATTTTCTGTAACGACTCCCAACATCTCGGGATAGCTCAAAATCGGTACAACATTAAAAGTATTTTTTAATTGCTCGAAAAACTTTGGATCATATTTAGGGACAGCGATGGTGTAGACGATAAGCTCTATATCTTTAGGAATAAAATTAATATCCTGTCCCATAAAAATATCAACTCCGAATTTCTTGAGTTCGTTTGTGATCTCGCTCTCTCCCATATCTGACCCAAGCACAACCTTACCTTCAAGTAACATCATCCGCGCAATAGCCGAAATCCCAATCCCTCCGATCCCAACAAAAAATACCTTTCTTGCACTGAGTATTCCCGAAGTGTTAATTTTTGATAAGTATAAATTCATCATATATTTTAAAAATCTTGTCTACGGTAGAAGCTCTATCCTTAGGAAAAGCATCCCTTCTAAACCAATCAACTTTCTCTATTTCAATTGGATCTATTTTTGTTTCCACCATACTTGAATTACCGTAATAAATCTCGACCGTGTCGTCTTTATATTCTTTATTTGCTTTATAGAAACCGACACATATTAAATCTTTTACAATAATTCCTGTTTCTTCTTTTGTCTCTCTAATACCAGCCTCTAGAAAAGATTCACCCCTTTCGACTTTACCACCAGGAAAAGTCCATAAATGATGAGCGTAATTCAATTTAACCAGTAAAAATTTTCCATTATTTTCAATAATACACTTCACACCTCTCGTCTTTGGTCTAAAAACAAACCAATAAAATTTCATCATTGGTTGATAAAAGAACAAAAATATTTTAACGATTACGTATTTCATATAAAACTTTTTCCATAAACTTTGTTTAATATACCACAGATACAGAATATGTTAAACTATGACGATGAAGATAGGGATTTTTGATTCTGGTTTAGGTGGGCTGATCATTACTAAAGCTATTTCAGAATTCCTGCCAGAATATGATTATGTATATTTTGGAGATACAAAAAGACTTCCTTATGGCAACAAATCTCACGATGAAGTATCTGAATTTACACGCGAAGCGGTGGATTATCTTTTTCGCAGAGAAAATTGCGCTATCGTTGTCATCGCTTGCAATACAGCTTCGTCAAGAGCCCTTCGTCAAATCCAACAAGAATATTTGCCAGCAAATTTCCCTGATCGAAAAGTCATAGGGGTTTTGATTCCAGCATCGGAGGTAGCTTCAACATACGAAAAGGTTGGGGTTCTGGCTACAATAGGCACAGTCGCTTCGAATGCTTTCCAGATAGAAATAAATAAATTGAACCCAAATACACAAGTCTTCCAAAACCCAGCCCCAGAACTCGTCCCCATGATCGAAAATGGAGATTTATCCAAGGCCGAGCCTTTACTCATAGAATATTTAGAACCTTTTATGGATAAAAATTTAGATGCTTTAGTCCTCGGTTGCACTCACTATCCGATGCTGAAGCAAGAAATAGGAAAAATCATGGGTCCGAAAGTCCAAATAATCTCCCAAGAAGAAATCATTCCTCAAAAATTCAAAGATTATTTAGTCCGACATCCGGAGATAGAAAATAAACTCTCAAGGGATGCAAATATAAAAATATTAGTCACCAAGCCAACAGAGAATATGACTGATTTAGTCAAAAAATGGTTTGGAAAAATGGGGATCAACATTATTTAAATTCGCCTCTATTGCTAGACTCACGGCCGTGAGTTAAGTAATCATAAATGCTATTTTAGACTTTTAACTATCTTCACGTATTGATCTCCACGATCGTATTCATTCTTAAACATTCCAAAAGAAGCAAAAGCTGGCGAAAGCAAAACTACGTCACCTTTCATGGCGACTTTGCGTGCTAAAATTACAGCTTTTTTCATACTATCTACTTCAATCGCATTTTTGAGTTTGAGTTTTATTTTTTCCGTACCAGTTCCAGATAATAAAAATATTCCTTTACAACAGCGATTCATTTCTTTCACCACCCCACTCATGTCGAGTCCTTTGTCTGAACCTCCAGCAATCAAAATAATATTATGATCTTCACAGAGAGAATGAATAGCGGCAGTGGATGCCTCAGGTGTAGTGGCAGTCGTATCATTATAATATTTAACGCCTTTAAAATTTCGAACAAGTTCCAACCTGCCTCCCACACTTTTAAAATTCGCCAACGCTTTTTTAATTTCAGAATCTTTAATTCCAATATTTCTGGCAACTTCTAGAGCAAGATTAGCGTTATAGATGTTGTGTTCACCTGGAATATTTAAAACAAAACCTTCTGGTAAATTTTCTTTTGGTGTTATTACTTTGCTTGAAAACTTTCCTCCCCATTTTTTAATAAATGGCAGAGCTTGACTACCAACAACAAGAATATCATCTCTCTTTTGATATTTAAAAATATTTGCTTTATCAGAAAAATATTTTTTCATATCATTCTCATAGTATTTCATATGATCAGCAAAAAAAGTTGTAAATACAGAGATGTGTGGAGAAATTTTTGAATCACCGAAGCCTTGGAGTTGCCAAGAATCCAGTTCAAAAACTCCGATACTATCTTTCTTAACTTGTTTTAAAAGCTGAAGATTTGAAACTCCACGAACGTTTCCACCTAAAATTACCCGCCCGAACGACCGTTCGATCGGGCGGGCTTTCTTTCTTGCGGATTTTAAAATATGTTCTATCATATGCGTTACTGTAGATTTCCCACGAGTACCTGTCACAGCAATCATCGGAATCCCTGACATTTTTGCAAATAAAGTCGCGCTCATCTCGACAGGTATTTTATTTTCAACAGCTTCTTTTATATATACAGAATCGAGTGATACTCCAGCAGATTTCAAAATCATATCTTTATTTTTAAAATCTTCAACTCTATGTCCCCCTAAAACATATTTAATGTTTTTAAACTTTTTTAATTTTTTCAAAGATTCTTTTAATTGCTCTTTAGTTTTCAAATCCGTCACTGTGAGTCTAGCTCCACATTCCGCAAGAAAAGCTACGTCTCCAATTCCTCGCCCCAAAAGCCCAAGCCCCATGACTGTTATTTTCTTATTCTTAAAAAAACTTTTATAATTTTCCATAAATTTTATTTTCTATTCTACAATTCTATAGAATTGTAGAATATGCTTTTCTAAATTCCTCCATATCGTCAAAATGACTCTTTACGTCCTTGATGATCTGATAATCTTCATGTCCTTTGCCTGCGCAAAGTATTATGTCGCCACTCTTGGCAATTTTTACTGCTTCTAGGATAGCTTCGCGTCTATTTGAAATAGTTTTTACTTTTTTTAAGTCTTTATTCGAGAGATTAGTTTTCATTTGTTCAATAATTTTCTCCGAATCTTCACTACGCGGATTGTCGGAAGTAAATATAGCAATATCAGAATTCATTGCCCCAATTTTCCCCATTATAGGTCTTTTATATGGATCTCTATCTCCCCCGCAACCAAATACAGAAATAAGCTTGTTCGCCTCAGACGAATTACCTTCCTTCGGAAAAATCTCTTTCATTGCAGAAAATATTTTCTCCAACGCATCAGGTTTATGCGCATAATCTACTATAACAAGCACACCTGAGGGTGAAGTAAAATGTTGAAATCTCCCCGCTGGTGGCTCTATAGTTTCCAAAATTTTATTGACTCTATTCATATCAAAATCAAGAAGTGAGCAGGCACTCCAGACAGCCAGCAAATTATATGCATTAAACTTGCCTAAAAGCTTTGACTTTATATCTATTTTATTAAATGCCATTTCTAAACCATCAAAATTTAATTTATTTATTTCTCCGTGAAACTCTGGCCACAAGTCCGACTTGTGGTTAAATCCATAAGAGAATTTATGTGCTTTTATACCTTCGAGTATTCTTAAACCATTTTTATCATCTGCATTTGTTAAAGCAAAAGCTCTTGGCGGAAGCATTTGGAAAAATTTCTTTTTTGCTTGGAAATAATCTTCCATATCCTTATGATAATCTAAATGATCTTGAGACAAATTTGTAAATATACCTCCAATAAATTTTATCCCCGCTACGCGATTTTGAACCATTGAATGCGAAGATACTTCCATAAAAACATATTCACAACCATACCCAACCATTTTACTAAAAATTTTTGTTAGAATTACCGAGTCTGGGGTAGTACCTGGTTGATCTTTTCCATCATCAACACCAAATTTTTCTCCATCTATCAATATTTCATTTGTCCCAATAAGTCCAACTTTGTAGCCCAGTTCTTTAGTAATTTTATATAGCAAGGTCGCCGTGGTGGTCTTGCCACTCGTGCCAGTAACTCCGACAATTTTTAATTTGTTCGCTGGGTAACTATAATAATACTGAGCAACCACGGACTTTATTCTCCACCAGATTATTTTTAGTTTTTTAATTAAAATTTGCATTACATCATCTTTGCACCCTTTGGAACTTTTTGGGTGGGCATAAGGAGCACTACTTTGTCTTCCTCGTCTGCGAGTCCTAAAGTTAAAAATTCAGATAAAAATGGCCCGATTTTTTTGGACGGGAAATTCAGTACTCCAATAATCATCTTCCCTACTAATTCTTCTTTAGTATAATTTTTTGTTATCTGTCCTGCGGATTTTTTAATTCCGATTTCTGAACCGAAATCTACGGTAATTTTATACATTGGCTTCCTCGCTTCCGGAAAATCTTCTACCTCTAAAACCTCTCCTGCCCTTATGTCTATTTTTTCAAAATCTTCATAGTTAATTATGTTTTCCATAATATTTAATTTATAAGCGATTTTCTGTGTTGTGGCGCATTAATGAGTCCACATTTTTTGTATTTGTAAACTTCGTGAGTAATCGGATTGATAGCTCCACACGGGCAAGGGTCATTACGTCCAATGCCTTCCTCTGCAAAATCTTTATCCTTCTTTCCTCCGAGATCACTTGGCTCGGTGTGGCTGATAACTAAAGTTTGTTTTGGGGCGTTAGACTCTTCTTTCATATTCAAAGCATTTTCAACATTGATGGTAGAGACAAGAGAATAAACTTGCTCTCTAAAAACTTCCTCCATTTCCTTGAACATGGCTAGTCCGTCTTTTTTATACTCTACGATCGGTTCACGCTGACCATAAGCACGCAAATTTACAGAGCTACGTAGATAATCCATCGCCTCGAGATGCTCCATCCAAAGTGTATCAGTAGTATAGAGAGCGATACGTCGTACAGTCTCCAAAAAATTATCTTCGCCTAATTTCTGTCTTTTTTCTTTAATAATTTCGCTTGCACTGAGTCCTGTCGAAGTGTCTCCACCTTCGTGACCAAGAGAGATATTTTCCAAAACTTTCTCGATACCTTCTTTATTAGCTTTAAGCATCTGCTCTCGTCTTTGATAAATTATCTTTCTTTGGTGATTCATCACGTCGTCATATTCTAGAGTATGCTTACGAGCATCAAAATGAAAACCTTCGATCTTTTCTTGAGCTCCTTCGAGAGTTTTGCCGATAAATCTATTTTCAATAGGCACATCTTCTGGAATTCCAAATCGTCCCATCATAGTTTTTATTTTTTCTGATCCGAAAACACGCATGAGATCATCTTCGAGAGATACATAAAATTGCGTTTCCCCAGGATCTCCTTGTCTACCAGAACGACCTCGAAGTTGGTTATCTATTCTACGAGCTTCGTGCCTCTCAGTACCTAGAACAAAAAGTCCACCCGCATTTTTTACTTTTTCATATTCTTCTTTAATTATTGGATTCCCTCCGAGCTTGATATCAATACCACGACCGGCCATGTTGGTGGCAATAGTCACCGCTCCATATTTTCCTGCCTGAGCTATGATCTCTCCTTCTTTTTCGTGATTCTTTGCATTTAAAATAGTATGTTGTATTCCTTCTTGTTTTAAGTAAACCGAAAGAAGTTCATTTTTCTCAATAGATATAGTACCGATCAAAACTGGTTGACCTTTAGTGTTTAGTTCTTTAACTTTAAGAGCGATAGCTTTAAACTTTCCCTTCTCGGTTTGGAAAATCAAATCGTTGTGATCCGAACGCACCACTGGGCGATGAGTCGGCACGACGATAACGTCAATCCCATAAACTTTCAGAAACTCTTCGGCTGAAGTCAAAGCTGTGCCCGTCATTCCGGAAAGCTTTTTATAGAATCTAAAATAATTTTGAAAAGTAATAGATCCAGCCGAGCGAGTTTCTTTTTCTATTTTTACTCCCTCTTTTGCTTCGATAGCTTGGTGAATGCCTTCACTCCACCTGCGACCAGGTTGTAAGCGTCCAGTCGAAGGATCTACGATCACGACTTCCCCATCTTTTACAACATAATCTTTATCTTTCAAGAAAATAGCTTCCGCTTTGACTGCTGTTTCTAAATGATGGACATATTTGATACCTTTTTCAGTATAAATATTTTCCACTCCGAGAAGTTGCTCAGCCTTACTAATACCTGCATCAGTCAGAGTAATAGCTCGAAGCTTTTCATCCACTTCATAATCTTCATCTTTTTTAAGTTGTCGAGCAATTTGATAAAATTTTACATAAAAATCTTCCGAATCTCCGGCAGCTGAAGATATGATGAGCGGAGTACGAGCTTCATCTATTAAAATAGAATCGACTTCGTCGACAATGGCGTAGTTATGACCTCGCTGAACCAGACCATCGAGAGATGTAGCGAGGTTGTCACGGAGATAATCAAAACCATATTCATGATTTGTTCCGTATGTAATATCTGCAAGATACGCTTCTTTTCGGGTGCATGGTTTTAAAAAATCATAAACAATTTTAAATTCACCCACAGTATCACGCTCTTTATCTTCCTCTGTGTGTTTGGGATCGTATAAATAAGAAACATTATTGGAATTAATAATTCCAATAGAAAGTCCTAAAAAATTATAGACTTGTCCCATGAGTACAGCATCGCGGCGTGAAAGATAATCGTTCACCGTAACGATATGCACCCCGGCGCCTTCGAGTGCATTTAAATATGCTGGCAATGTAGCAACTAAAGTTTTTCCTTCGCCTGTTTTCATTTCGGTAATTTTACCCGCATTTAAAGCCAAACCTCCCACAAGCTGAACATCATAATGGCGTTCGCCTAAATTTCTCTTGGCAGCTTCCCGAACCAAAGCAAAAGCTTCAGGCAATATATCATCCAATGTCTCCCCCTTCTCCAGTCGAGCTTTAAATTCTTGTGTTTTTTTAGGAAAATCAGCATCTGCTAATTTTGAAACATCTGCCTCAAAAGCATTAATTTGCAACAATATTTTCTCCGTATTTCCAATGAATTTAGTGCTATCATCACCAAATATTTTACTGAATATAGACATATACATATATTAGCATAAAAAACAAAAAACTCCCCATTTTATGGAGAGTTTTTTTGGAAGACTAAGCTCGTTTCTTTGTAGTCTTTTTTGCTGCTTTCTTTGCAACCTTCTTTGCTTTCTTTTTTGCTGCCATATGATTTTAAATTAAATTATTAATTTTAGTTTGCAATAAAACGACCTTAAAATATTTTTATAAAAAAATAAAATATAATTTAGAAAAAATATTTTAAATAATTATTGCGGGAACAATTTAATTATCTCGCATATTTAAATATAAAACAATACTTTTTTTACAAAACTGTGGATAACTTTTCCAAAATAAAAAAAACACAAAAATAATTTTTGTGTTTTTTTTATTTTATTTATTATTTTCATTTGAAGCGGGTAATGGCATGACTCCAACATATGTGCCTATGTGAGTGCGATAACCCGCTACAGATGGAAACAATTTGAAACCTATATCTTCGCTTCTATATTCTGAACTCTTCTAACTAAAGATTGAAATTCGTCATAATCAACTTTCTTTTTCAAGTCAGTTTTTATAATAGAAATATCATCTTTAATTATTACAACATCAGATTTTAAAGTTGAAACATCTGATTTAAGGACTGAGACATCTTCTTTGAGAATTGAGACATCTTCCATTAAAGTGCCTATCATTTCAGTATGGGAATCTAATTTTCTTGTATGTTCAGTTAAAATGTTTGTATGTTCAGATAAAGTTGCTGTAATTTTATCTAATTTTCTATTCACAAGAATAGAACCCTCTCTAATTCCCTTAAGATTTTCATTGTATATTTCGGCAGAAGCATCCAAATAGTACTTTATTTCTGCGTTGCTCTTTGTATTTTTTACCACTTTTTTCATAAATACATTATAAACCTATTAAAATAGTAAATCAAACTTAATTATGTCGCAAAGAATCTTCTAATATATGCTCCACAATATTATGCATTTTTAAATCGGCAGACTCGCAGACTTCATGAAAATGAGAATTCTCTCGCAAGTCTGGAACGGATTCGACTCCAAGTAAATAAACTTTCCCACGTGAAGTCAAAATAAAATCTATTTTCAAATAATGTTTTGCGTTTAAATGACTATATATTTCTTTGGCCGTAGATACCAATTTCAATTTTTCTTGATTTGAAAAGCCAGAAGCATATTTACCAAAAGGTAAAGTATAAATATTTTCTCCTCGAAAATCTGGCAATGAATGCAAGGACGCGACTTTACCTCCGATAAATTCTTCCACAAGGATACTCTTCTTATGATTTACTCCACCTGCCTGCGCAGACAGGTCTTCAATAGCGTCTATTAATTCTGGAAAAGTTTTAGCCAGATGTATCCCCATCCCGTTAGAGGCAGAGGGTCGCTGCGAGCCCTCGCGGCCTCTAACGGGACCCATAGTTTGATCTTCGGTATAAGATCTCACAATCCAGGGCGAAGAAAATTTTTCAAAAATTTTCTTCGCCTCTTTTACCGCATATTTGCTTTTCTCCCCATCAAAATCTTTTTGATAAAAAGGCAAGACTATGTGTCTCGGCATTCCTACTCCGATATTTTTCATATGTTCTTTTAAGGCATCTCTATTGTGTAAAAAAGATCCTAGAAAAGATCCTGAGCCAATGTTTGGAATTCCTAAACTTTCTAAAATATTTGAAAAGCTATGGTGCGATACATTCCAAACTATATCAACTTGGTGCATCAGATCGCTCGGATTTATAGGCAATCCATTTTGATGCCAAATATAATCTTTGTCTACCAATATATCGACGGGTTTATATCTATCCTTTAAATTTTCAAAAATATGCAAGATAATATCTCCCCCTCGATTCAAAGAGTCTGTATATTTATTCCCCGCTCCTCCTCGCAATATTCCGATTCGTTTTTGTATCATTCTATTTATTATATAACTAAATTCATAAAACAAAAACACCTTCGAGCTTCCTCGAAGGTGTTTTTGTTTGCTAACATCTTAATTCTAAAGAAAATTTTAATTACCTCTGGTATTAAATTTAAAAAAAGGAAAATAGTATTTCTGTGCTAATTCTGTGTTCCAATCATACAAAACACTTACTAAATTTTGTTGTCCATCACGAGCTATAATAGCGGGACAGCCTGTACGTGATTCATTTATCGCAATATCTGCCCATTGAGTTGCTATTCTTTTTAACACATCTGCGTTTACATCAAAAGGAAACCTCCCATTTGTTTTCAAAGTAACATTTTTTAATAAAGGTATCCTATCTGTTTTACTTTTATCATTCGGATCTTTTTGCACAAATAATTCTTTCAATAAAATGGCAAGTAGCTGCACATGAAGAGATGCAAGATAAAGAGATAGGGTTTTTCCTTTGGCTATATACTCCTTCAGATCGTCTTGACTAATGGATTTTCCAAAAGTTTTTTCATATTCTACTGGTATGGAAGCAAGCATTGCCCAACTCACTAATTGTGCTGCTAGAAAACCAGATTTTATGTGAACACTTGGTTTTCCTGCAAAATTCTCCTGTCGAAAATCAGACAGAGGAAGAATTGTCTGATAACGTACAGCGTTCTTGATTTCTGTAGGCCAATCAGTAGGAGATACACCTTCGTCTTTAAGTCTTTGTAGAGCACTTTTCATATCGCGTCCATACTCGTCTACTTGGATATGTAGAGTCTCTAGAGAACTTTTGTAAAGATAGGACAAAAGGTGGTATTGGTCTGTGAATTTCCCACTGCTTTCTGCCACATCTTCTATTATTATTTTGTTTTTTTTCCCATATCTTCTTAACTTTCCATTATTTTTTTCTAGCCATGCCTTTGCAGCATGCCATATTGGAACCATAAAATAGCCAGCGAGGGCATTTACTTCTGGTTTTTTATATACAATTTCCTCAGGAGAAGTAGAATCTGAGGGAGAACTGGATGTGTTCAATTTTAGCAATTCTGTTTTAATAGACTCTCTTAGCACACCACTCTGCAAGTATTCCATAGTTGATTGAAACCCTAAAGAAATAGCACTTTCTAAATCTGCTGCCGGCACTATTTCTTTTTTTAGAAATGATTCGTCCATGAATGGATTATAACAAAAAAACACCACGCTTGCACGTGGTGTTTTTTTAGTTGCTGTTCTATGTTTTGTTTCGTTCTATAACTTAGGGACTTTCCCCTTAGGTCAAATTCTTTTTAGGACATAGAATTTTCGTCCATTGTATGCTCAATTGAGGCATACAATATCGACTTCATAACTCCGATAATTCCGAAGAACATATCGGAGTGTTTTTCAAATTGAATTATTCCACGAGCAGCTTCCGCTACCCGTGCCTTGTTACGACTTAGTCCCTGTCACCGAGCTTACCTTAGGCCCCACTTATGTGGAGACTTCGGGTACTCCCGGCTCCCTTGACTTGACGGGCGAATGCGATTTTTGGAATATTTCGCGTTCCCACGTAGCATGCGTATTTACCGCACTACGCGAGTCCAATAGTTTTTTTATTCATTAGCGACTTAAGTAATCTTATTTTTATAATTCCTTTTTTCGTAAGATGCTCACCTTTATGAACAAGGTGGGATATTTTTGCAAAGGCCTTGAAACTCTCTAGTTTCGAAACACTTTGCAAAGGGTACTTTTGAAAAAATGGAACAATTTTATCTACGATTTCTTTATTAGAAGAAACTGTGTATCGATAACACTGGCAATGATTGGTGCGTTTTTCTTTTTGGAAATAAACTTCACCACATCCCAATGTATTTTTTACTTTTTCTAATAAGGGTCTATCTTTCTCCTGCATTTTTATGTGAAAATGCAATTGAACTCTGACCCCCGATTTGTAAGTTGGAAAATTTGCCATATTTACATGGAAACATCCTTCTCCATCGGTCAATCCAACAAGACACTCATTCGCAACTATCGGTTTTGTCCTTCCCATGCATCAATCATATCATTGACTTGACGCAAAGTACTACGACGC
>CALRDL010000009.1 GCA_943354905.1 Candidatus Nomurabacteria bacterium | reverse complement strand
CATAAATGCCATTTGGAAAGCTTTTGGATTTTGTGTACAAGCTCATCAATTTCTTTCCTGAGAGCAAATGGATCGAGAGTTTCAAAGAGACGCGTCAGTGTCTCTTTTGCATCCTGTGACACCTTGGGATGAGCAAACACTCTCTCATATGGAGTCTTTGCTTTGTCGTATATCTTCTTAATCCTAGAACCGATGCGTTTCTTTTCAATACATTTCTCTGATGACTGGAAGAAATTAATATACAGTCGTAATGGTCCACGATTTTCTTGTAGGGTCTTGATCTTGTAAATACAATTTTGTTTTCTTTACAGTATCCATACAACTGGTGATTAATAAATTCACTGCCATTATCGGAATCAATACCTGCTAAGGTAAAAGGTAATCTATTTTTAATCTCTTCCAACCCTGCCAATATCCTCTCTTGGGCTTTACCCATCACAGGTTCTGCTTCAAACCATTGAGTGGCAATATCCGTTGAATTAAGGGTAGAAACGAACATTCCTCCTGCATTGTCTCCACAATGAGCCACACAATCTATCTCAGAGAATCCAGGATCTGTTTCTTCCCAGACACCTACTCGCAGTGGTATTTCATTTTTCAAAAGTATTCCAGGTCTAGTAGTTGATATTCCTTTAATCGCATTTCTTGCTCGAACTCTTGTCACCATTCTGTCTAAAGTGCTTTTACTCATAGCAAGAACTTTCATCTCAGTAATGGCATCTGTTTTAATGTGACCAAACTTGATTCCTTTTTCTAGAATTGTCTTTATCAATGGATGTATTCTTCTTGCTCCGATACCACCCAATGCTTTGTATATTTGTTCGACCACTGCTTCTACATATCCATCGTATCTCCGCTCTCTGTTCCTCTTATGCTTACCCGCGACACTGTCTTTGTAATGCGAGGTCATTTGAAGACCCTTTAGCTTCCTAATAACTGACTTACGATGATAGCCAGTAAGTTTAGAAAACTCATCCAATATTTCTGTTCTCTCTTCTTTTTCGGCTTTTAAATACCTTTTTAAAACCTCCTTAGCCACCTCATGTTTTATGTGCATTTTCATATATGCCCATATTAATACTCGGTAACATTTCTCGTGAGGTTATGATACCTTTGTTGGTAACATTTTTGGTGAGGCTATTCGAAGAGTTGTAAATAAAAACAAGAAAGTGTATTATATGGGTATGTCTAAAACCACAAAAACACCAGTTTTCTTTATTGCAACCAAAACTCATAAAGAGCCGGTTGTGGTTAATTTCTATACCAAAACAGGCAAAATGGTTTCTTTTGACGCAGTTCAAAAAGTTAAAACAAAAGAGGGTGTCCATTTTTTTGAAAAATCTTCTAAACGATAATGTCTAAGAAACAGTCACTTACCACTATAGATTTTGATTTCGGTATTGGCGAAATAATTCCAGCTACTCAAGAAGCCCATCACGGTGATGGATTTGATGGGCAAGTGCGAAAAACAGAAAAAGAAGGACTCGCTCAATTTAAAAATACTCTAAGTTCTCGTCTCGATTCTGATTTACAGAACAATGAATCTTTTCCTAGTGATGGAGAGATTTTTGTTTTTATAGTTCAATATTTTGCTTCTGATAAAGAATACAGCAGACGAGATGTGGACAATATGGCAAAAACAATTCTTGATATTTTAAAAAAGAGGTTTTATGGCGATGACAGTCAAGTCAAAACACTTCTTATTGGCAAAAAACTTGAAAAAAGAGTACCTCAAAATTTTGCCTATGTTGCAATCAAACGATTGAGTGCTTCTCAAGATGTGGATGCGTTAAAAATATCCGGTCTTGAAAGATCAGTTACTATGTTCCAAGAGCTTAAAAGTAAAAAATTTCTTTAAAAAGTCTTTCCAAAACCATTATTTTATGGTATTTTAGGTTGGTGAACGAATCAGAAACACGAGCAGAATATATAGACCCAAAACTAAAAGCGAGTGGTTGGGGTGAAGTTGAAGGATCAAAAATATCACGTGAATTTCGTATTACCGATGGAAAAATCCAAATTGGTGGAACACGAGGTAAGCCAGAAATTGCTGACTATGTTTTGGTATATAAAAATCGCAAAATTGGTGTAATTGAAGCCAAGGCTGAAAATCTATCGGCAACTGAGGGTGTGGCACAAGCAAAAGCGTATGCGCAAAAATTGCATATTGATTATACATACTCTACCAATGGCAAAGAAATTTATGAAATGTCCATGAAAAATGGACAGGAGGGAAATATTTCTGATTTTCCAACACCCGACGAACTGTGGAATAAAACTCATTTAGTCTTGCCTGCTGACCAAAACGAATGGAAAGAAAAATTTGATAATGTGCCAAATGAAGGCGAATATGGCAAACGCTATTATCAAGAAATTGCCATCAATAATGTTTTGAATGCTGTAGCAGAAGAAAAAAACAGAATTCTTTTAACTATGGCAACAGGAACAGGAAAAACAGCTATTGCTTTTCAAATAGCTTGGAAACTTTTTCAAACTCGCTGGAATTTGAAACGGGATGGTACTCGCCGACCGAGAATTTTATTTTTAGCTGATAGGAATATTTTAGCTGACCAAGCTTTTAATGCTTTTTCCGCTTTTGATAAAGATGCGCTTGTTCGTATTAATCCTTTTGATATTCGTAGGACTGGCGGAGTACCAATGAGCGGGAGTGTTTATTTTACAATTTTTCAAACCTTTATGAGCGGTCCGGGGCGGTAGCCCATATTTTGGCAATTACCCAGCAGATTTTTTTGATTTTATTATTATTGACGAATGTCATCGTGGCGGGGCAAATGATGAGAGTAATTGGCGAGGAATTTTAGAATACTTTTCTCCGGCTGTGCAACTTGGTTTAACGGCAACACCAAAGCGAAATGATAATGTAGACACTTACAGATATTTTGGTGAACCAGTTTATATTTATTCGCTCAAAGAAGGAGTGAATGATGGATTTTTAACGCCTTTCAAAGTTAAGCGAATTAAAACCACGCTTGATGATTATGTATATACTTCTGATGATCAAATCATTGAAGGAGAAGTAGAAGAAGGTAAAATTTATGAAGAAGCGGATTTTAATAAAATAATTGTTATTAAGGAGCGTGAGGCAAAAAGAGTTCGTGTAGTATTAGATGGAATAAATCAAAACGAAAAAACGATTATATTTTGTGCAACCCAAGATCATGCGCTGGCAGTTCGTGATTTGGTAAATCAAATGAAAGAGAGTAAAGATCCAAATTATTGCCAGCGTGTAACAGCTAATGATGGTGCTCGCGGAGAACAATTTTTGCGAGAATTTCAGGATAATGAAAAAACAATCCCGACAATTTTAACTACTTCACAAAAACTTTCAACTGGCGTGGATGCTCGTAATATTAGAAATATTGTTTTAATGCGTCCAGTAAATTCCATGATTGAGTTTAAACAAATCATTGGGCGTGGAACTCGGCTTTTTGATGGCAAAGAATACTTTACAATCTATGACTTCGTGGATGCTTACCACCATTTTGCTGACCCTGAATGGGATGGTGATCCAGTATTAGAAGTTTGTTCAAAATGTGGAAAAGATCCGTGCGAGTGTGAAATAAAACCACCTAAAATATGTTCTGTATGTGGTAAAAGTCCATGTGAATGTGAAAAACCTCCAAAGATTTGTCCGGTATGTGGAAAATATCCATGTGAATGTGAAAATCCACCAAATAGAAAATTAAAAATTAAATTGCGTGATGGTAAAGAAAGAGAGATACAACATATGATAGCTACTTCGTTTTGGGGTGCAGATGGTAAGCCAATTTCTATTCAAGAATTTATGGATAATATGTTTGGAGCCATGCCGGAATTTTTCAAAAGCGAAGAAGAATTGAGAAAGATTTGGTCAGACCCTGTTACAAGAAAAGCATTTCTCGAAAAAATATCGGCTATTGGATTTGGTAAAGATGAATTAGAAATGTTGCAGAAAATGATTGATGCAGAACAAAGCGATTTGTTTGATGTTTTAACTTATATTTCATTCTTAACACCACCTATCTCAAGAGTTGAGCGAGTGAAACAAGCAAAAGAAAAAATATTTGCTGGACTGGGTGAAAAACAAAAAGAGTTTTTAGATTTTGTTTTGTCGAAGTATGAAGAAAAGGGTGTTGAAGAATTGGGTGAAGAAAAACTTCCAATTTTATTGAATCTAAAATATCATGCAATCGCTGATGCTGTAAACGCTCTCGGTGCTGTTGAGTCAATAAGATCTACATTCTTTAATTTTCAAAAAAATCTTTATGCTAAAGAAACTTAATTTATAATCTCTTATGTCCGACGACCAAAATACAACTCAAAACCCAATTCCCGAAGAAACCCGCCTGAACGATACAGTCGGGCAGGACTCTATTCCAGCAAGCCCCCAAGAGCCCATGGCCGATGCACCTATTCCACCCATGAATTCCGAGCCTACCGAAGTGCCTTCTGGAGCCCTAGAAAGCTCGCCGAACGACTTTTCAATGAAAAGTAATGACATACCACCCTTAGATTCTACCCCTACGGAAGCAGAAAACGGGTCAAAAACTGAGGAAAAACAAGCTGAAAATGAACCTAAAAACGAGCCAGTTTCTGAACCCGTGGAATCTCCTGAACCCCAAACGGCTCAAATACCAGTAAATGAGCCGTTAGAGAATGAAACTAAAACTTCCAACGAACAGGCGAAGCCTGTGAGTGTGAATTCTAAATCTTCCCTTGCTCGCGAACTTTTAATCACAGCTCGAAATGCAATTCAGTTTAGAAAACGAAAGAAACTTGATAAAGTGATGTCTCTATTTTTGCAACAATCTAAAATCACAAACGACGAAGTCGAGAAATTTCTTCATGTCTCGGATGCAACTGCAACTAGATATCTTTCTATTCTCGAAAAAGAAGGAAAAATAAAACAGAATGGCAAAACTGGACACATGGTTTCGTATTCCAGAATTTAATTTAATCAAGGGAGTGATTTTGCGTGCACGCACGGGTGGGGTAGACATATTCTTTGGTAATGTTACTAATATATACGACTATTATATTACTAATCTTACCGGAAAATGTGTCTTAAGAATGGGGTACCTGTCAAGTGGTAAAATTAGAAGAAGAATAGTCGTAGAGCGTAAGATTAGCTTTCTTGTTGTTCGAAAAAAGTTCGCGCAAATGATACAATTACATCAAAACAAAATTAAAAGAGAAATTAAAAATGATTATCAAGGATTGATAAGGACAATCCTTGATATGGCAAAAAGCTTAGGCAAAGATAAAAGCTACTTCATATTGTTTTATTTTAGTGTATAATCGCAATCATATGGATAAAAAGATAAAAATAATCATTCTAGCGGCGGGATTAGGGAAAAGAATGCAAAATGAAAACCCGAAAGTCTTACTGAAAGTCAAGGAAAAACGGATGATCGAGCATTTGCGAGACAGTATCATCGAGGCACAAAATACGAAACCCATCGCTGTCATTGGCCACCAAGCAGAACGAGTAAAAGCCGAGCTTGGAGACTCCTTTTCCTACGTTGTCCAAGAACAACAATTGGGCACTGCCCATGCTGTAATGATGGCTCAAGCTGAATGCAAAGATATAGAAAATGTCATGGTATTGTATGGCGACCAACCTTTTATTAAAAGCAGTACAATCAAAAATATAATCAAAAAACATTTAGATAATGATGCGACAATAACTTTTGCCACGACTTCTGTCCCCGACTTTAAAGGTTTCCATAAAGTGTTTATGACTTTTGCTAGAATTTTGAGAGACGGTGAAAAAATAAAATCTATTCGTGAATTCAAAGATGCCACAGAAAAAGAGAAAGAAATCAGAGAAGTAAATGCCGGATGCTATGTATTTAAAGCAAGTTGGCTTTGGAAAAATTTAAAAAATATAGACAAGAAAAATGCCCAAGGTGAATATTATTTGACTGACCTAGTACCAATAGCTCTAGGGGATGGAGAAAAAATAGAAACTGTGAACATAGAACCAAGAGAGGCCATGGGAGCCAATTCCAAAGAGGATCTTGAAATATTGGAGGGAATTGAGGTATAGTGAGTTCATGCGCGGTTAGCTCAGTTGGTAGAGCGTGTCTTTGACGTAGACAAGGCCATAAGTTCGAATCTTATACCGCGCACCATGAAACTTTTGAGTATTGAAACATCTTGTGATGATACATGCATAAGTATATTTGAGGTAAAAGGCGGAGCGACGCAGGCTTCTTTTAAGGTGTTGGCGAATGTCTCAAATTCACAAATAAATATTCATATACCTTATGGCGGGGTTTACCCAGTGCTAGCAAAACGCGAGCATGCAAAAAACTTACCAATACTTTTAGAAGAAGCTCTAAAGCTAATATCGAAAACACATCAAGGTGAAACCTTGATGTGTTCACCAGTAGATGCTATCGCTGTGACTTACGGACCTGGACTCGAGATGTGCCTCTGGGAAGGAATTCTTTTTGCCAAAAATTTGGCAAAGAAATGGGACATACCCGTCATCCCTGTAAATCACATGGAAGGTCACATACTTTCTGTTTTTGGAAAAAATAAAGGAAGTTTTAAAATTCCGAAAGTTGAAACACCAGCCCTTTCACTACTTGTCTCTGGTGGCCACACCCAGCTCGTGTTAATTAAAAAACCCACCCGAACGGCTATTCCCCGCCAGAATGACCTTGTCGGGCTGGAATCGGACGGGTGGATGAAGTATGAAATCATCGGAGAAACTCTCGACGACGCAGTCGGTGAGGCTTTCGACAAAGTGGCTCGAATGCTCGAACTTCCCTATCCTGGCGGTCCACAGATTTCAAAATTGGCAGAAGAAATGCGTGGCAAAGAAAAACAATTGTTTCGGGGACTCCGCAGGGCGACTGGCCCGAGGACTGAGCCGATTTTTCAGCAGAAAAATGGCGACCCCGAAAGAATTAGTTTTTCTTTGCCACGCCCAATGTTGCATAGCAAGAATTTTGATTTTTCTTTTTCTGGACTCAAGACGGCCGTTTTATATTTAATTAAGAAAATTAATCCTGAAGGAAAACTAGATGACAAAACGAAATCTAAAATCGCTTTCGAGTTTGAAAACGCAGCGATAGAATGCCTGACTTACAAAACCAAAAAAGCTATCGAGAAATACAACATAAAAACTTTGATCATAGCCGGTGGAGTAGCTCAGAACCAACATCTTCAAAGAGAAATGAGAAAAATCGTTAGGCAAGGCCTAACGCAAAAAAACAAAATCAAAATCCTCTTCCCTAGCGATGGTCTTTCTGGGGATAATTCGATTATGATAGGAATTGCTGGATATTTGAATTACATAAAAAATAAAAAGAAGGTACCTAAACCAGAAAACATAAAAGCAACTGGCAATTTAAGATTGTAAATTGTGCTATGATATTTAAATCTATATGCCATCTGACAAACAACCCAAACCAGAACAAATATCAAAACCAGTCACCTACCCTGAGCGACCAGGGGAAGCTGTGGCTCCAGATTTTTATTTCAATATAATGTCAAAAATATTTGAAACCATTGGTAATGCTCCATTAGCCAAAATGGCGTCAAATTTGTGTAGTGAACTAGGAATACCCCACGGACCCACATCTGCATTGACTAGAAACAATCCTGGTTTTGAAATAGGAAGTGACAAATATGAAAAAGCAAAAGAAAACGACAGAATAATAGGCACAGTATTTGCAAATATCCCAGGTGTGTATGTGGGAATTGGAAAAAATGTCATACAAGAAACAGCTCCAATTGTAACAATGGATATAAACAAAATATTGGATGTATTAGAAGATAACGAGGAAAATATTAGAATTAAATTTGAAGCATTCCTTTCTGCATTACCAAAAGAAGATAGGGACATAATTCTAGGTGAAAGAGAATTAAGAAATAAAAAAAAACAATTTGGAGAAAATGATGACATGTATAAAACCAACTATCCATTAATTTATAGCAGGCTCCCTGGAGGTATTGGTGTATTTTTGCGTGGATATATACATAATAAAGAATGGGAGAAAAACTTTTGCACAGAATTAACTGGTATCTATGCTAATAATTCATCCGTTATACTAATAGAAGGTTATTCAAATAGCCCTCTTGGTGAATCACTGGCAGAACTCTGGAAATATAATTTTGTTAATTATGGTATTTTAATGAGAGGGATTGCTAAAAATAATAATAAGGTATTGTTTGGAGAAATTGATGGTAGAAACACAAGTAAAGTACTTATGGACAATAAGAATACTAAAAATTTTGTAGATCTTCCTACTGAATTTTATGAAAATTATTATGCTTATATTCAAAAAATAAACCCGGACCTTTTAAAAGAGATAGAAGATCCAGAAACTCTAAAAATAATACTAGGATTACAATCAACTTCTTTTAATGGGATTTTTTCAAAACAGTTTAAAATAAAAAATCATGATCTAAATACAGGCTTTACTACTTATCCATCTATGGACACGGAAGGCCGAGCATCGCCACACATGACAGGATTAGAATTAGGTCAGGCAATATATTCTGATGCACTTTCTTGCGTAAAACTACACTTACTAGCTAATCTTTCATCTGATGGACATCTACCTTCTCTACCTATTGTTGATTTTCAAGGGTCTGCACATCTTGACGGAAAGACATTTTTTATACAAAATCCACAATATGCATTGATGGTGGTATTGATGAATATACATGAATTGATGGCAGGAGAAATAAAAGAAAGTTGGTATAAATTTTTTAAAAAAAATTCTAAGACAGCTGTACAATATTCAAACGATATTTTTTTGAATCCAAACTGGAAAGATATTATCGAAGAAATTTTAAAATTACCAATTAAGAAGATAGAACAAGACCCCAACAAAACAGTAACTCCCGGAAATAATCAAAAAGAATTAGTAGACGACTCCCCTGATTTTGCTAGAATATATGGTTTAGATGTAACAAAAATAGCAGAAAGCTTAAAACGAGAATTTGAAAATAAAAAATAATTTTATATAGTTATCTGAAATTATTTAAATCCCATCAGCTAGAAAAACTATACCCAATATGGTATTATTTGGAATATGAACACAGGGCACGAGAAATTACAAAAACCATATAACCCAAAAGAAACCGAAGACAGGATATATAAACTCTGGGAAGATTCAGGATTTTTTAATCCAGATGTTTGTATAGAAAAAGGCAATACTAGTCCTGATGCAGAATCTTTTTCTATCGTCCTTCCTCCTCCAAACGTTACTGGAAATCTACACACGGGTCATGCTCTGATGCTAATCGTGCAAGACATTATGGTTCGCCATGCTCGCATGCAAGGTAAAAAAGCTCTTTGGATCCCTGGGACAGATCACGCAGCGATAGCTACGCAATCCAAAGTAGAAAAACTTTTAGAAAAGGACGGAATCAAGAAAAATGATTTAGGCCGAGAAGAATTTTTAAACAGAGTAAATAAATTTGCTCAAGATTCTCACGATACTATTGTCAATCAAGCCAAGAAAATGGGAGCAACTCTAGACTGGTCGCGTGAAGCTTTCACTCTTGATGAAAAAAGAAATCTCGCAGTCCGAACCGCCTTTAAACAAATGTACGATGATGGACTAATTTATCGTGGACACAGAATAGTAAACTGGGACCCGAAAGGTCAGACAGTTATATCGGACGACGAACTTGTGTATGAAGAAAAAAAGGGAAAATTTTATACTTTTAAATATGGACCATTCGAAATAGGTACAGCCAGACCAGAAACAAAATTTGGAGACAAATATGTAGTCATGCACCCAGAGGATAAAAGATACGCAAATTGGAAACATGGAGATAAGCTCACAGTGGAATGGATCAATGGCCCTATCGAAGCTACTGTTGTAAAAGATGAGATGATAGATATGGAGTTTGGTACTGGAGTAATGACTATCACTCCTTGGCATTCTCACGAAGATTTTGCTCTCGCAGAAAAATACAAAATCCCAAAAGAGCAAATCATAGATAAATATGGCAAACTTTTACCTATAGCAGAAGAATTCGCCGGAATGAAAATAACTGAGGCTCGAGAAAAGATCGTAGAAAAATTACAAATAAAAGGTTTACTCGTATCCATAGACGAAAATTATATAAACAGAGTGGCCACTGCCGAACGCACGAGTGGAATCATCGAACCACAGATCATGCTCCAATGGTTCATCGATGTAAATAAAAAAATCCCCTCTCGCAATGATAAATCTTTAAAAGAACTTATGCTCGAGCCTGTTCGCGATGGAAAAATAAAAATAATGCCGGAACATTTCGAAAGAGTTTATTATAACTGGATAGAAAATCTACGTGATTGGTGTATATCTCGGCAAATTTGGTATGGACACAGAATCCCCGTCTGGTACCGTTCGACTTCACTCACGGCAAGCAAAGAAGAAATATATTGCGGTATCGAAGCTCCCACAAAAGACTGGCAGAGCGAAGGATGGACTCAAGATGAAGACACTCTCGATACCTGGTTCTCTTCTGGACTGTGGACTTTCTCGACTCTAGGCTGGCCGAATAAAACCAAAGACTTAGAAACATATCATCCGACGACAGTTCTAGAGACTGGCCACGATATTTTATTCTTCTGGATTGCTCGTATGATACTGATGTCTCAATATTTACTTGGTGAAATCCCATTTAAAAACGTGTATCTACATGGGATGGTGCGAACGGCTGATGGAAAGAAAATGTCAAAATCTCTTGGCGAAAAAGCTATCGATCCGCTCGATATTATAGAAAAATATGGAAATGACGCACTACGCATGGCTATGATTATCGGAAACACTCCCGGCAACGACCTCAAACTAAACGAAAACGATATTCGTGGCTATGCAAAATTCAGCAATAAAATCTGGAACGCTTCGAGATTCGTCTTGGAACAGACAACAGATTTTGAAATGAATGACGCTATAATTCTAGACGATGAAGATGCTCTCAGTCAAAAAGAACTAGACAGTTTATTAAATGAGATTTCTAAAGAAATGAGTGAATATAAATTTTCTCTCGTCGCCGAAAAACTCTATCACTATTTCTGGCACACTTTTGCTGATATAATCATAGAACGTTCGAAAAATAAAATTCTAGATAAAGATTTTAATAAAATCGAAGGACTGGGCGCATTGTCTGCAAAAAAATTGCTTTATTCACAACTCACCACCCTGCTCAAAGCTCTGCATCCATTTATGCCTTTCGTGACTGAAGAGATTTGGAATATTATCGGAAATAATAAAAAATTATTAATGGTAGAACGTTGGCCTTCTCCGTCTGAATATAAAAAATGATAACAAATGACCCAAAAATTTTAGGCCTAGCTTTCTTGGGAGGAATCATTCCTTCGATGTTATGGCTTTGGTTTTGGTTAAGAGAAGACAAACAAAAACCTGAACCCAAAGGACTCCTCACTATAGTCTTCCTGATGGGAATGCTGGCAGTGTTTTGTGTATTACCTATCCAAAAATTTATCCAAACAAATATAGTGTCGGAGAATCTAGAGCTTGTCTTATGGGCTGGAGCCGAAGAAATATTAAAATATCTTGCTGTAGCTTTGATAATATACAGAACTAAACACGTAGATGAACCGATCGATTGGCCTATCTACCTCATAACAGGAGCTCTCGGATTTGCAGCACTTGAAAATGTATTATTTTTAATCAAACCTCTCTCTCTCGGCGAAAATACTGTCGGGTTACTCACAGGACAACTCCGATTCCTTGGATCTACCCTTTTGCACGCTGTAGCAAGCGCAATAATAGGTATTAGTATAGGAATTTCTCTCCATTTAGATGTTTTTAAAAAGATATGCTATATTTTTGTAGGCATAATCCTCGCGACAGCCTTGCATAGTGTCTTTAATTTTTTTATAATAAGGAATAACGGAAATGATTTTCTGGAAGTGTTTGGTTTTTTATGGGTTGTCGCTATTATTATAATGTTACTTTTTGAAAAAGTAAGAAGAATTTAATTTCAGCCAGAGGCTGATCCGCCTTTGGCGGAAAAATAAAATCATATGGAAAATAAAAAAAGAAGTTTTTTTGAGAGACTCACTGGAAGCGTTCATATAGATGACGAAGAAGAAAACGACTCGCCATCTCTTCATAAAGGGAAGAAAAATAATAAATCTGAGAACACTGAGAGCAATCAGAACAACTGGATTGAAGAAGAAAATGAAGAAGCCGAACTCGCTATCGATATGTACCAGACTCCGAGAGATATAATCATAGAAACCATGGTAGCTGGTGTAAAGCCAGACGACCTAGAGCTTTCTATCGCTCGAGATATGGTGACCATCCGTGGTAAAAGAGAAGAATCCAAAAGTATAGATGAGGATAATTATTTTACTAAAGAACTCTATTGGGGAACTTTTTCTAGAACCATTTCCCTACCTCATGAAGTCGAACCCGAAGAAGTCGAAGCTGTAGAAAAACACGGTCTCCTCACCATCAAAATCCAAAAAGTAAATAAAGAGAAGACGAATAATGTAAAGATAAAATCTATTTAGAGATAAAATATTAAGTTTTGAAAGTATTTTGCGAGTGCCTGGGGGGTGAATCGCACACCCGACCTATCCCTCTTCAGGGGAGAGCTCTACTACTGAGCTACCCAGGCAATTTTAATTCGGAAAACTTTTTAATGTCTTACTAGCACTACCATACACTGATTTCAACTGATCTACAAAAGGCTGGATAAAATAATAAGCTCCTATTGCTGAACCTATTATAAATATCCAATAAACAAAGCTCATTATATTAGAGATCTTCTGAGAACGACGCATAGAAAGCAACATCTTATTGTTGTCTTTTGTTAATTCTAGTGTCTCTTGTAAAAGCTTTTTGGATTCAGGATCCATGAGTATAATTTAGCATAGAATGAAAAAATTTAAAAGTAGATTATTTTTTTCCAGAAGGACTTAAGAGCGGCGATTCTTCACATTTTTTACTGCTCTTATACTTTGCCATGTTTTGAGCAGACTCTTCTAGTAGTTCATCTGAACCTTTACCATCACCCTTTCTCAAAACAGCATACCCCATATAAGCCCCTAGCTGTAATGTTTTCTTAGTTTTAGGACTCTCTCCATTATCTAATTCCACATCTATGGATAAATTAGACTCGGTATTATCTAGAATCTCTTGGAGACGCTGAGAGAAATCAAAATTAACTGCTGTATATACTCTGTGCAATATATTATATTCTTTTTGTGTAATTTTTTGCTCTGTCAAAGCTGTGTCTAAATTAGACAAAATAAAATTATCTCTATCACCCATGATAGAATTTCTAAATTCTTCAAAAGAAGCGGGTCGTATTCGCTCAGTGCCGAGATTAGGAGTACCTCCATTAATTTTGTATTCCTCTAAATTCCAATTTCCATCTCCAATCATAATATGATTTTACATAATTTCTATCTTATAATCAACCAAAACCCTTGTGCTCCCAGTACGAATCGAACGTACATCTATTTCTTAGGACGAAATTATTCTATCCATTGAACTATGGAAGCATTTTGACTAAGTTTATGATACTCATAAGTTGCTTAAAATGCAATGCTCCATTCTTCACACGCAAACGACACATACCATACGGCAATTTACCTTTCTTCTTGCCTTCAAGATAATTTATTGATGTTAAATTTTTTCTAGTAAGCTTAAGCTCTTCAAGCCAATATCTAACAGATTTTTTCTCATTGAGATAATAGTAGAGATCTCTTTATCTGTAAGTCTGGGTTTCTTCATGCACTAATTATAAACCAAACTCAAATAATGTACAAGGATTTGTACAGTTCTATTAAAGTCCAAGCAACTCGACAATCTTCGACTTGTTGAAACCTACGATGAGATTATTGCCTATAACTATAACTGGCACACCCATTTGCCCGCTTTTTTCAACCATTTCTTTTCTTTTTTCTTGATCACTTGCTACGTCGTACTCTGTATAGGCTACATTCTTTTCTTTAAAAAATTCCTTTGCCATATGACAGAAATGACATGATGGAGTCGAATAAATTGTGACTGTTTGCATATATTTTTTTAAATTATCTTTTCCCGACGCCTTTCAGGATCGGGACCCCGACTTAATGCGTCGGGGCTAATATTTGTATTATAGCACACGCGTCAAGTAAATAAAATCTAAAAATTATTTAAACATATTCTTAAAAAATCCCCAAAAACCACTTGATTTATTTTCAGGTTCTTCTGGGGGGTTTTTATCTTCTATGACCACGATCAACTGCTCCTCTTCTTTAGCTAAACCAAATTTCTCACGAATATTTTCTTCTCTACCCTCCTCTGTGTTCAATCTAGCTATCTGGGAAGACAATTCTATCTTTTTCTTTTCTAATTCTAGAAATTTTTCTTCAGCCAACTTTCTATTTTCTCTAACTGTATCCAGTTTGACCATAAATCTGATAACCCCCCAAGCAAAAAATATAGCTAGTGCTCCAAATAAAACCAAAATTATTTTGGAATGCATTATATTTCGGAATCTTCTTTTTGGTTGAAAATTTTTCATAAATCTGTATAATATTAAGTATATGCTTTTCAATAAAAAACATCAAAAGAAAATTCAGTTTATCTGGGCGATAGTGAGCGTCCTCATCATCATTAGTATGATATTGCTGTATTCGCCAATATTTACCTTGTAGTAATACCTCTCCTGCCCTTTGGGCATCCTCTCCTTCACAGGAGAGGTTTGATGGACAAAAGAGATTACTCTTTTAGTCGTTAGTTCGCATCATCTTGAGAAATACATCTTGGGGGATATTGACTCTTCCCCTCTCTTTCATTTTCTTTTTGCCTTTTTTCTGCTTCTCGCGAAGTTTCATTTTACGAGTTATGTCTCCACCATACATGTGTTGAGTGACATCTTTCTTCATACCCGACATCGACCTCGAAGCTATGATCCGCCCCAAGGCCTTGCCTTGAATCTTGAGAGCAAACATTTGTCTTGGTAAAATCTTCTCCAATTTTTCTACAGCTTTTTCAGCTTCGATCTCTACTCTCTTTGTGGAAATTACTTTCGAAAAAGCGGGAATGATCTCGTCGGCGACTAGCATATCAAGTCTAGTAACACTCGCTTCCCGAAGATCAGAGATAGAATACGAAATAGAACCGTAGCCAGAGGAGGCACTTTTTAATTCATCAAAGAAATTTCGCATAAGCTCACGCAGTGGCATCTCTACAGAGATAGAAGACCTACTCTGTGTTCCATTGATTCCTTGGCCAAAATTTTCTGTCTCACCTATCTCGGCTTCATGGTCAAACAAGAGTTGCATCACACCTCCGAGATATTTTGCTGGAGTAATAATCTTTACATTCACCCACGGTTCGAAAACCTGTTCTATTTCACTATCTTCTGGAAAATAATATGGAGAATATATTTTCAATCTTTTACCTTGTTTGTTTAATATTTCATAGGTGATAGATGGAGTGGTGATAATAAGTTCCAAATTAAATTCCCTCCGCAGTCTCTCGGTGATAATCTCGAGATGAAGCATGCCGAGAAAACCACAGCGGAAGCCGCGACCGAGAGAACCGGAGGATTCTTCTTCATAAGAAAAAGCTGAGTCAGAAAGTTTTAATTTACCAAGAGCAAGTTTTAATTCAGCAAAATCATCCGCATCTTCTGGGAAAACCGAAGCCCAGACGACTGGCATAGGTTGCATATAACCTCCAAGCGGAGGAAGAGGATTTGAAACTTTAGTAATAGTATCCCCGACAGAAGCAATACCGGGTTTCTTTATGCCTGTTACTATATAACCAGTATCTCCTGCACTCAAAAAATCTCGTGGAGTTTCTTCTGGAGAAAAAGTACCGACTTCAAGAGAAGTAAATTTTTCTTTCGAGACCGCAAAAAGTAAATTGTCGCCTTTCCGAACTTTTCCATCGAGCACCCGAATAAAAACTATGACTCCTCGATGATTGGAATACTTAAAATCGAACACTAGTGCGCGAAGCGCCCCATCTTCACCTCCCCCTGCCAAGGGGGAGGTGCCCTGAGTATTTCGAAGGGCGGAGGGGGTCGGGGAAGAGGTTGTCGGAGCCGGAATTCTTTTTATAATTTCATTTAATAAATTTTCTACACCTTCGCCAGTTTTTCCTGAAACTAAAAGTATTTCATTAGGATCACAATTTAAAAGATTGACCACTTCTTCTTTGACTTCAGAAATTCTCGCCAAAGGCGAATCGATCTTGGAAAGCACGGGAATGATCTTGAACCCTCGATGACCTTCCTCACGAGCCATATTCAAAGTAGTGAGAGTCTGAGCCTGTACACCCTGAGTAGAGTCTACGAGCAAGATAGAGCCCTCCACAGCCTTTAGAGCCCTAGAAACTTCGTAAGAGAAGTCTATGTGGCCGGGAGTGTCTATCAGGTTTAGGATGAAAACCCCATCCCCCGCCTTCCCCGAAGGTGAAGGAGCCTGCCCCTCTCCTTTGGGGAGGGGTTGGGGAGGAGTGTATTCCATCCTTACGGGTTGCATCTTGATTGTAATCCCCCGCTCGCGTTCGAGATCCATCGAGTCTAAAACCTGATCCCGCATCTTACGTGTCTCTATAGTATGAGTAATCTCGAGCATTCTATCTGCCAAGGTACTTTTACCATGGTCAATATGGGCGATGATTGAAAAATTTCTAATGTGTTTTAAATCCATAAATTTTTATTCTAAAAATCCGCCAGTCTGATGATTCCATAAATCTGCATATGTGCCTTCTTTTTTTAATAATTCTTTATGCGTACCTTCTTCTACTATTTTACCTTGATCAAGTACGATAATTCTATCCATTTTCTGCACAGTAGAAAGTCTGTGGGCAATTACTATAGTAGTTTTTCCTTTCATTAGTTCATTGAAAGCATTTTGAATATATGATTCGCTAATACTGTCGAGAGAACTTGTCGCTTCGTCCAACACAAGTATCGGCGCATTCTTTAACATAGCACGTGCAATAGCTACTCTTTGTCTTTCACCACCAGAGAGTTTTACTCCCCGCTCACCAACAAGAGTATCGTAACCCAAAGGTAATTTAGAAATAAATTCATCAGCATGAGCTTTCTTTGCCGATTCAAATATTTCTTCATCTGTTGCGTCATTTTTGGAATAACCGATGTTTTCTTTGATTGATCTGTGGAATAAAATTGATTCTTGGGGAACATAAGAAATCACGGAACGTAAATCGTTTTGGGTAATATTCTTTATACTCTGACCATCTAAAGTAATATCCCCTGTGACAATATCAGTAAAACGAAGTAAAAGCTTAGTAATAGTAGATTTACCAGCACCCGAATGACCTACTAGTCCAACTCGCTCACCAGGAGAAATATTTAAATTAAAATTCTTTAAAACTTCAATACCGTCTTTATACGAAAAAGATACATTGTCAAATATAATTCTTCCTTCTTTTATTTTGATAGTTTCAGGATTTATTTGATCATTTATATCTATCGGTGTATCAAATATATCTACTACTTCCTGCATGTCGGTCAGAGATTTCATAGCTCTTGTTAAAGATCGAGCCAGATTCCACAAAAGATCGAGTAAATTTGTCATATACATTTGCACTAATACAAATACGCCAACAGAAATTTTTCCTACATACCAAAAACGTATATTTATAAAAAGTACAGAAATCTGAAGTATACCCATCATTATAGATTGAAATGAATTTTGCACATTAGCAAAATTCCAAGCCTTGCTTCTCTTTTTTTCTTCATCAGTTGTAACTAGCCTAAAATTAGTTTGTTCTTCATTATTTGAACTAAATATTTTTACATTAAGTATGTTTGAAATAATATCAGAAAAACTCCCCGTAACCATTGAGTCTGCAGCAGCTTCTTCTGCATCATAAAACATTTTTTTCTTTATAAAAAGAATTGTGATCCCTATATAAACAAAAAACCATCCCAAAAATAAGTAAGCTAAAAAAGGAACTATCGGAAATAAAATAATAAAGATACCGACTAAATTAACAATGGAAAACCATATTTGAAAATTTATTGTGTCAGATAAAATTTCAAAACTTCTAGTAAAGCGTTTGGTTTTAGCAATCAAGCTACCTGAAAATCTATCTGAGAAAAAAGTATATGAATGTTGCAAGAGACGATCGAGAGCGGAGTCATACAATCTTTTCATAACTTTACTCTGAAAACGTGCCTGTGCAAAATCTCCCAAACGATAACCGAAATTATGTATTAGTATTACGACACAAATAAGTAAAAAATAATACATAACTTGATCCAAGATAATATCTTTGCTCAAATTAGATGAAAATAAATCTATGATATTTTTGAAAATTAAGGGTTTTAAAAGAGAATCAAAAATAATACCTATGGTATAACCAATGAATATTAAACATAAAGAAACCCAATGTTTTTTGACATGGGGCCAGAGGTAATATAAAATTCGACGAAAGTTAACTTTCATTCTGCTATTCTATCAGAAAAGGCTTATATTTCAAAACGAAAATCCCCAGATAGGGGCTAAGCCCCTATCTGGGGATAATTTTAAAGCTCCTCCTGTGTCGGTGCCAGGATCTTGGCTTGCCAGAATTTTGTTTTTAGGGTTTTTATGATTTCTTGTAATTCTTCATTTTTAAGCAGATGTAAGACCAAAATAGCAACCAGTATGCCTAAAACTCCAGATATAAAACCTTGGAGAAAAACTCCCCAAAATGTAATCGTGCCGAAAATCGGGGAAAGAATATTCAGACTGATGTAGGCTGTGAGCCCTAAAAAGAATGAAGCTCCCAGACTTTGGAAAAAAGTTTTGGTGATAAACGATTCTCCGCCCATAAAATCTCTCCGCACAAAAAACCAATGCAAAATAAAATTTAAGATAGTTCCAGTAGAGTAAGCCAGCGGAAGCATCAGAACTTTTGTTCCAGGAATATCGGAAACTTTTAAAAGTGCTTCGATAAAATATCTAAAAGTAATATTATTTTCAAAAATATAAATAAAAACAAAAGATAAAATTACTATAAATACAGAACAAAGGAAATTTACAGTGAGCGGGGTCTTTGTATCCCCTTTTGCATAATAGGCTCGAGAAAGTAAAGCTATCATACCTTGAGCCACCACTGATATAGAAAATACCGCAAGAGAAGCGGCGACAAGACGAGTATTTTCCCAAGAAAAAGTAGGCGAACCGAGTATGACTCGCACGATCTGAGCTCGAAGCACAATAAAAAGAAAAGTGATCGGTATTGACCAGAAAATAATAGCCCGAGACGCAGATTTTAAGTGATTTTTGAATTCATCCATTTTACCCAAAATAATCGACTTGGTCAGAGTTGGAAAAGCGGCGACGGCATAAGATATACCTATGATATTGAGTGGGACAGATTGCAGATTGAAAGAAAGATTGAAAACAGAGATAGATCCATCTTTGAGATAAGATGCCAAAGCAATTATAAAAATAATAGAAATATTGTTAAAAGCCAGACCAAAAGTTCTAGGCAGGGAGATGAGGATTGTGCGTTTAATATCATGAAAATTAATATTAAAAGAAAATTTAGGTTTAAAACCGCAACCACTGGAAGCCCATACTTGAATCACAAAATGTAGGAAAGCCCCGAGTGCAACTCCGAAAGCTAATCCTTTGATCCCAAAATTTGGATAAAAGAATATGACACCGAAAATGATTCCAAAATTATAAAGTATCGGACTCAAAGAATAAATAAAAAATTTCCTGAAGAGTTGGGTAATAGTACCAAAAAGATTTGAGAGGCCCATCAATATGGGTGACAATAACATAATCCGAGAAAGATCCACGACCTTGGACTGCATCTGGTGATCAAAACCCGGAGCAATAAGAGAGACGAAAAATGGCATTAGAAAAAAAGCCACGGCAGAAACAAATATCATCATTATAAAAAAAACTGTGAAGATATCGTTGAGATATTTGCGAGCTTCACTTGTAATATTTTCTTCTTCCCCGTCTACACTAGCCGGCAATTTCGCAATTATAAATGGGATAAGCACGGTGATGGAAGCTAGAGATGCTATGGAAATAAAGATCAGGTCTGGAATACGAAAAGCTGAGTAATATATATCGAGAGTAGCTCCTGGTCCAATAAAGTGGGCAAAAGCTCTATCACGAAACAAGGCTAAAACCTGAGAAAGAAAAGCAAAAAAACCTAAAAGAAGTGCGGCTTGGTTTATGCTTCCGTATTCTTTGCTAAAAATCTTCAAGATTTTATTCATCCCTTTTACTCTGTTTTCTTGGATGGTGTAGGGATTGTAGTTTGTGGTATTGGTGCTGGAATAGATTGAGAAGAATTATTTCTTAAAGAGTTAACATATTTTTTCAGATCTTCATTTGATGGGAAGAGGGCTAAAGCTCTCTCTGCGTAAGAAATTGCCAAGGCGTTTTCTCCTTCAACTTTAGCAATCTGGGAGAGAACAAGTAAGGCATCGAGGTAGTTCGGCTTGAGGGTGAGAGCAGCATTCGCGTATTCTTTCGCTTCTTTCATTTTTTTAGCGACGATAGAGAGACTCGCCATAGATAGCTTTATTCCTGGATTATATGGATTGAGAGTTCCTGCCTTAGTATACATTTCTATTGCTTTCTCATAAGTATCCTTTACCCCAAATAAAGTTGCATTATGATATACAGAACCCAAAGCTTTAAAATTTAAATAATTTCTCCCATCATACTTTATAGCTTCCTGAGCTCCGTTTATGGCTTGGTCTAGACTCGCTTGTAATTCCAACGTTTCTTGTTCAGATAAAGATTCTGATTTCTGGACTAAAGAATTGAATTTAACTAAATATATTTCAGAGTAAGCGCGGAGATATACATCGTTAGTATGCAGATTCAAGGCTTTACTAATATTGATCTCAGCGTCTATCATAGTAGAGGCATTTATAGCTCCTCTAAAATAAGGAACGGAAGAAAAACGCTCTATGTATTTGAACAAAATGATAGCAGACAGGATCATCACGAGGATCAAAGAAAGTATTGAGAGGAAACTCTTTCTGTGGTCAGTCAAAAATGAGACTGATATCTCTCCATTATGACGATTAGCAGATGACAAACCTATAAATATACCAGCAAAAGCGAACGCGAGTAAGAACATAACCATACCTATTCCATAGAAAAAGGAAGAGACGAATAGATATAGAGAAAGGATAAAGAAGGCAATTATTTCCCAATTGGTTCCAGTTTTTATACTAGACATTATGGATTTTATACCGCTCCATATAAATAAAACAAAGAAAATGAACAAACTGAGAATACCCAAAATTCCAGTAGTGGTTGCCAAGGTCGGCAATGTACCTGAACCAGAATCAAAAGAAGTATCCCAAATCCTAGTTGAATTTAGAAATGCTGGTTTGTACATAGACCAAGCTGTCCCAAATCTGTTTGGACCAATACCCAAAATAGGATTCTCTTTGATAACTCCTTTAGCGACAGTGATGGTAGTTTCGAGCGGAAGGCGAAATTCGTTATTTGATAAACCTAGACGATTCGGTATTATTTCCCCAACAAAAGATCCTGATATAAAAAATAAAAGCGAGACCATAACTACGAAAAAAGAAAATGCTGGAAAGTCCATCACTCCCTCACCTTCGGTAACTTTTTTACTAGAAGTAACTGATACTTTGTAAACAAAAATAATCAGAGAAAAAATACCAAATAAGACCCAAACCAGAGGGAAATTCACAGCCGCTATGATCAACATAGACAGAACAACTAGAGTCTGGAGAATTGTTTTTTCAGTTCTTGTAGTCGAAAGAAATTCAACCACCAAGAGCGATACCACTCCAGAGAAACCAGCAAAAATTCCGAGGGTACTCCAAGATCCTAGAATATTGTCGGTCTTGCCTAGCAAAAAACCTAGGGATAAGAATTGAGGTAAAAATAAATGCAAAGTTTGAAAGACTAAGACTAGAGCTGTAGAAAGTATAACTCCAAATAAAAGTATTTTGGCTTTACTAGAATCTCGGAAGATGATGGAAGACATAAACATCAAAATAAAAGCAGCGAAAATAAACCAGAAACTTCCGACATCTAACATCGTCCCAAAAAAAGAAACCTGGGAGAATTTGGAGAACAAAGCAGACAAGAAAAATACTAAGACTATCCCAAACCCACTCAAGAGTGTCGCGGATTTAGGTAAAACTATTTTCCCATCAAAGAATCTAGCTATCGCCCAAAAAATAACAGCCAAACTCAAGCCTCCTACTAAAAACAAACCCTTAGAAATCTCGAGAGGTATTTTCGTACCTGGCAAAAAGAAGAATGGCAAACCGACTATGATAATAAAAAGTGATAAAAACGAAAGTCTACTAAATATATTTATGTGCATCTTTTAATTATACTACACCCCTACACTTAATTGCAAACCAAAAAGTTGCGTAATTGTTAATAAGTATAAATTAAGTGTGGGGGTATATGTTAATTTGATAAAGCAAATACAATTCTGTTATTTTGAATTCGATTCCAGCTTTTCCACTCGAGTAGTTAGATTTTCTATTTTTCTATTGTAGTATACGCCATCACTATTTAAGCTGGAGATGCTTTGTCTAAAATTTTTATTGTCTTGGTGAATTGCTGAAATTTCTTTCAAAATTAAAGTTGAAACTTTGGCATTGTCAGCAATGTCTTTTTTTAAAATTTCAAAACTATTATTCATCATAATAGCTAAATTATCAACTGTTATCTTTTTAGTTTTTTCTTGTTTTTTCACACTATCATTGTAATAAATTTAATAAATTAATGCAAACAAATCCCACCTCACCCCTGCCTGCTGTTTTCCCCTCTCCTTGGCAAGAAGAGGGGTGGATGCGAATAGACGAGGTGAGGTATATTATGGAACTGGTTCTGGAACAATCTCAAGTACGGGTTCTGGGGTGGGAGTAATAGTAGGTTCTGGAGTTGGTTCTGGAGTGGGATCAGGTGCAGGGTCTGGTACTGGTGCGGGATCTGGAGTGGGGTCGGGATTACCCCCTCCGCCTTCGGCACCTCCCCCTACGGTAGGGGGAGGCTGGGTAGGGGTATTATTTTCCAAAAGTTTTATCAACTGCGCCTCTGTCACACAAGTATTATTTATACAAATTTTTTCTTTCGCCCGAAATGTATTTGCGAAAATATCCCCAATACTATTTGCTGAATTTCCAAACCAAGCGATAATACTATCCCTCCAACTATTCTCTCCGTCCATTTTGTTAATATTAGTGATCTCATTTACCTTCAAATCCAGAGAAACCATCGTAGTTCGTGGAGTCTCCAGGCCATTTATAGTCTCATGCACAAAGTCCCAACCGAAAGTATCGTTGATTTTTTTCATCATTAATTCCATATCTACTATGAGATTTTTACCTGTATTTATATTTTGAGAGTCAAAGACCCAGTAGTTGTTTATGTTTTCATGAGGAGAAAGTAAGGTGGCATTTCCAGCGGCATCCATAACTCGCATTTCTCCTGCGGTAGAGTACAAAGAGATTCCATTTGTTAATGTTCCGACTGGCGCTGTGCCGTCAAATAGTATTAATTGATTTGTTCCGGCTGTGGTGGCACGGGTTGCTATGCTGGCTCCGATACGGAGATTTCCAGTGGTTAGATGTAAAAGATCAGCCGGTCCCGCCGTCCCAATCCCGACGTTGCCGGAATTTGTAATTCTAACCTTTTCCACCCCATCCATTTCGAAGGCAATGCCACTTTCTGCTCCACCTGCGTTATAGTGTGACAGCGCTCCATCGCTAGAAAGTTTTGTAAAGTCCCATGTTGCTACCCCATTTGTAGTAAGTAGTTGATTGTCCGATCGGATTATTCCACTCACATCCAGTTTATACCCCGGCGCCGCCGTCCCAATCCCGACGTTGCCTGTTCTTAATACTGTCAGAACCTCGCCATATCCACTCGTATTATTCAAAAGACGCCAGCGGTTTGTAGTTCCATCAACTCCCATATCCCAAAGGTCGGCAGTACCAGCATTAGCTTGGATTCGATAGGCAGGTTCAGTTCCATAAATATGCAGCTGTTTTGTTGGCACTGCCGTCCCAATCCCCACATTCCCATTCCCCAATATCGTCATTTTGGTGGACATTGTTTGCAAGGTAGTTCCTGTGGTGAGAGTAGTGCCTGTTTGGAATGAGATACTGCTGTCTCCTGTGCCTGTGCCGAGTCCTGATTGAAGAATTAAATTACCTCCGACTACATTACTGACTGAAGTTCCTGCGACTGTGCCTCCTGCCGCCACAGTCAAAGCTCTACCTACTACATCAGTGGCAGTGTTTTCAATCCAGAATTTTTGTGCTGCAGCGTTGCCGAGAGAAAGGATGTTGGTGGGGTTGGTGGTGCCAATCCCGACGTTGCCGGTACTTGTAACATTCAATAATACAGAAGCCCCACTATTCTGAACTTGAAAAATATCTGCTGTTTGACCTGCGGCACCCTTCGCCAAAATAGCGGCTTTCCCGGTAGCAGTACTAATAGCCGTCAGAGCTTCTATATTGTGCCCAAGTTTTGGAGTAAATATTGCTGCGCCTCCTGTAATATCTCCAAGTACTCCAATTGTAAATATCTGGTTACCAAGAAAACCTTCTCTTCTAATATCTAAAGCATTTGTGATACCGTCGTGATTTATTTGCAACTTCGCCCCCGGACTCGTCGTCCCAATCCCGACGTTGCCGCCGTTTGGGTTTAAAGCCAACTTAGCAATATTTGTTCCACGCAGATACGATTGAATATAAGAAACAGAATTTGTATTGTCTGTGCCAGAAATCAATTCAGGTTGCCCATCAACGCCCGTCCCTATTGCAATACCCCCAGTAGCTTCGTTGTTCCAAGTGCTATCTTTTATGACATTTAGTTTGCCACCGTATGGCACCGTCGTCCCAATTCCGACGTTGCCGGCTCCTGATAATACCGTTATTCCATTCCCAGAAGCATTTTCCAATTTAATTCCCGTAATATCTGTGGCAGAAACAGATCCCATTTGAACACCTTGCTTTTTTACAATAAATCCCGGGTAATTTGAACTAATGGAGTCGACAATGATGGTTGCGTTCGTACCAGAAACATAAAGATTATTCTGACTTGAATTTTGGAATTGAAGTACTCCTGTTCCATCAACAACATGAAGTTTTGTACTTGGTGCTGCAACCCCAATCCCCACATTCCCGTTATTCAAAACAGTCATCGCCACCGTCGCTCCGTCAGTACCACCGACAAATTGATGAGCGATACCTCCTGCTGTTCCTGCTCCAGTAGTAGATTTGTAAGTAATACCAGAACCCACTGCTGTACCTCCGATGATAAGAGGAGAAGTGATGTTTGTGGTAAATATCGGACTTTCCAAAAATGCAAAAGTCTTTCGCGCCGCACCAGTAGTAATCGTCCCATAATACGCATCCGTCAAAAACTCCACTGCTCCAGCTTCTGCGGTTGTGTTTAATGCTCCGCTTGTAAACTTTAGAGGTGCGGTGTTTGCTGTGGCTGTTCCAGCTTTTAGATGCAAGACTGCGGTAGGGTTGGTTCCGATCCCGATTTTACCCGACGCTGTAACTCTCGCCAAAACCGTCCCTGTTGAATTCCGCCACTGTTGCA
>CALRDL010000008.1 GCA_943354905.1 Candidatus Nomurabacteria bacterium | reverse complement strand
TCAGTAATACCTTTTATTTTTGCTTTGGCTATGGTGAGCTTCATCTGGGGTGCCGTGAATTTTCTCATCATCAATGCGGACGAAGAAGCCAAGAGGGAACAAGGCAAGCAGTTTATGCTCTGGGGTATTATTGCTCTCGCTGTTATGATAAGTGTTTGGGGATTGGTAAATATTTTGAAAAGTACTTTTGGGATTACTACTTCTGTGTTGCCGATCGTTAAGCCGTAATAGTAGTTGTTAACAGGTAGACTTGTTTCTCTGTTTTGTTTTTTATGTTAGAATATACTTATTATTTATTATAAGTTTTAAGGTCGTTTAATTTAATGAGGCACTAGGTACTAAGCACTAGGCAAGCAAAAAATGCTAAAGCCTAAAGCCTAAATTTCCTAAAGCCTATAAAAAATGAAAAAGAAATTAATTGTTTTAGCCGGTTCTGTTTTTGCTTTCGCTCCTTTTCTGGCATTAGCTCAGGTTACAGGTGGCGGTGTGGTTGGGAGAACAACGAGTTGTAGAGGTGTGACTTTGGGTTCGATAGAAGGCATCATTTGTAAAATAGGTGATCTCCTAGCTATCGTCATCCCTATTTTGATAACTTTGGCTGTTATTCTTTTTATCTGGGGAGTCATACAGTATGTTATCTCTGATGACGAAGAAGCAAAGAGTAAAGGACGAGATAGGATCATCTTTGGGCTTATTGGATTCGTGGCTATCATATCTCTATGGGGACTTGTAAAAATTCTC
The DNA here is from genome assembly GCA_943354905.1 of Candidatus Nomurabacteria bacterium. Classification (GTDB taxonomy): domain Bacteria; phylum Patescibacteriota; class Minisyncoccia; order Phycocordibacterales; family UBA9973; genus UBA9973. The sequence goes on along the minus strand of CALRDL010000008.1, from coordinate 28,257 downwards.
ACTAATACATTTGGTATTGAGACTGGTCCTCAAAACATCACCATCCCGACACCATCTTATTAGTCTAAAGTGGAATGAATCCCGTTAGAGACCGCGGTCACGAAGTAATATAAAAATTAATCAACAAACTTATGACGATCAATTTTATAAAAAATAATTTACATGTCGTGAAGATCGCGACCTGTCTCTAACGGGATGGATTTCTTTCTTAGTTTATTTTCTGTGAATGTGGCTTATGCTGATTTTGATTCTTTTCTAGGGAATGTAAATAAACTCATCATAAACCCGATCATTGGTTTTCTCTTCGCGCTTGCGGTCGTGTATTTTCTCTGGGGGGTGTTTCAGTTTTTACACGATGCTGAAAATGAAGAAAGTAAAACCACAGGCAAGAGCCATATGATGTGGGGGGTAGTAGGTATTACGATAATGTTGGGAGTTTGGACTATATTGGGTATTCTAACTAAAACTTTAAATATAGACGGACAAATCAACCCAGAGAATAATACTGTAAACTTAACAAACTACACTCCGCCAACACCGAATAATCTGGAAAGGCCTAGACGGTAGAACTTAATCAAAGTCTCACTACCGGGTAGAAATAAAATAGGAATAGAAAAAGGGCGACAACGTAAACGTTGTCGCCCTTTGGTGGTGCACGTGGGCTCGACATGCGATTTTTAATGAGCCCTCCTTTCTCCGAGATTTGGTTATCCGTTCTCGGGACGGCGACCTTTTTCCCGCTGGTCAGGAGTATGGGAGAATTTTATTTCCAGATTTCGACGCCCCATGCGTCGGAATATTGTATCACAAGTTCAGCCAAAAGTCAAGTTGACGTATGGCGTATTCGCTATATAATATAAGGGTAATTTAGGGATTTTTTATGAATACAATAACTCTACCCAAAAATCAATATGTGCAAATTTTGAGTACCCAAGAAAAATTGCGGAACGATTTGACTCGTCTGGAAAAGATAGTGTCTTTTATTGCTCAAGATGAAGTAGATCAAGCATATATAACCCGACTTTCAAAAATAGAAAAAGGACTTTCTCTAGGCAAAGGTATAAAATTTAAAAATAAAAGTGTAATTAAAAAGTTTTTTAATTCACTTTAAATTATTTTATTTATGGAGAATAACAAAAATATGAGTTTTGTTTTCTCCATAGAATTTAAAAAAATTCTTGAAAAAATTGCGAAAAAAGATAGGGCAAGTCTAAAGAAAATAGAATCACAAATTTATAAAATAATTTCCAACCCACTTTTAGGTAAACCTCTACGCAATGTTATGAAAAGTTATAGGAGAGTGCATATCGGTAAATGCAACGGTTTAATTTAAAGTAACACCAAAAAATTCCCTCATTATATTGAGGGAATTTTTTGTATTTCATATGTATGTCTTGGTTAAGCTTGTTTGAGAGGAGTCGAATGGTATCGGGCTTCACCACCGAATACTTTTCTAGCTATGATAACTATGATGAGAATAATGATAGCCAAGAGAATCCATTGGATAATACCTGAAGGCATAAAATTATTTGAACCAAAGATAGTGTTTGAAGCTAAGCTGCCCACACTCACATTTCCGTTTTGAGAATCATTTGATCCAGATTGACCCATTTTTTGAAAAGTATCTCCTTCTGGATTAGTATTAGCACCACCATTTTGTGAATTTTTATTTATATTACCTCCTGTCGATACAGAATTTTCTTCATTTACTGTGAAAGTCATAGCCTGAGAATATCCTCCATCGGGAGCTTTGTTGAAAACAGTGATGAAAAATGTACCAGCATTTACGAGATCATTATTGTCCAATTTAACCAAGAGGTGTTCAGAGTCTATGAAAGTAGTTGAACGATCAAATGAGTTCATTCTAACTACAGACTGAGATAAGAATCCGCTACCTGTAATAGTGATAGTCTTTGTACCTACGCCTCTATTGCTAGAGTCTGGACTGATAGAGGTGATAGAAGGACTCGGATTGGTTACAGATTGCTTTGTGTAGTCTAATTTTGTTCTAAGGTGAAAGCCATTATCATAAGTAGTCTGTGCGTTTGCATTTCCAGTCATACCCATAAGCCCAAAAGCAAAAAATGCAAGGACCACAAAGGCATTTATCACAATATTCAATTTTTGATTATTTATTTTAAACATACCGATAGTATAGCATGCTTTAGTGTCTTTGTCAAGAGTGCCGGGGAGAGGACTTGCACCTCCATGAGATTGCTCTCGCTTGCTCCTAAGGCAAGTGCGTCTTCTAATTTCGCCACCCCGGCAAATATGCGCTCCTTAATATATTCATTGTGATTTTCTTCTTCCTTGAAGAGTATATCACATTTTTCATTGTTGTGTGTTTTTTAAATTAGTAGAATCTCTCGCGATGTCTAGCCCAGTGATTTCTTTTCCCATCCAATAAACGGGAACAAAGTCATTTGCTTCTTGTAGAGAATCAAACTCTACTTCGGCACGAATTAATCCTTCAAATTGTCCGTGGTAAATTTGTAGGGTTATTTTAGGTTTTTTTGACAAAAGATATGTGTCTCGTATGGTTGAACCGTAGGCACGAATTTTAAGTTCATTAAATTCTTCTTCTGTTATTATTTTTTTCTCTCGCTCTCGTTCAACTGGTGAAATTATTATTTTTTTATCGTAATAAAATTTACCATCAATTTTTGATATTCTTTCTTCAAAACCATTTTCTGTTTTTAAAAAAAATCTCTCGCTATGCAATACAGCAATCCCTGAAAGATCAGGAATTGCTTGAATAAAAAATTTTCTCTCAATTTCATTAACCATCTTTTTTTTGGTATTAATTTTATTAAATCACAGGCTCTAATTTGCCTACAATAAACCAATAGGAGGCAGCTCCCAAAATTGCAATTATTCCTGAAAGGATAATTGGAACCACAAAGGATCCAGTTTTATCTAATAAAAAACCTGTCATTATTGGAGCGACAATACCAGCCATATTTGAAAAGGTATTTTGAATTCCTCCTATTGTTCCTACCATGCTTTTTGATTTAGACAAATCTCCTGGAATAGCCCAAATACCAGGAGAAGCAGATATCAAGGCGGTGTAAGAAATTGTTAATAGTAACATGGCTATCCATATATTTGTGGTAAAAACAGAAAATATAATTACGGAGGAAGTTAACATACCTAAACAAAGTGGAATTTTCCTTGCAAAAGATACATCAATATTTTTTGAAATCATTTTGTCGGTTAAATAACCTACAAACAATTCCCCTAATATTGCAACTAGTGGAGGTATCATTGCAATAAAACCGACTTTAATTAAACTAAACCCTTTTTCCATAACTAGATATGTTGGAAACCAAGTAAGGAAAAAGCTTTTTAAATAATTGTAGCAGAAAAAACCAATGGAAATACCAATAATTTTTTGATTTAGTAGAAGACTTTTGATTGGATTCTTGATTTTTATTTCAGGCTCTTTATTTTCTTGTATTGGCAAAATGGCTCTTTCTTCTTCAGATAAGCCCTTAAATTCCTCAGGGTCTCTATAGTACATAAACCATACAATTGACCAAATAATTCCCATAACACTAAAAATAACAAAAGAATATCTCCACCCAAAAGTAACCATTAGGTAGATAATAAAAGGAGCGGCAATAGCCGAGCCTATATATGAGCCAGAGTCAAAGAGTGCTGTAGCACGACCCCTTTCGTTTAATGGAAACCATTGTTTTACAACCTTAGCATTAGCTGGGAAAATGGGAGCCTCCCCCATACCAAGTAATATTCTAGAACCAAGAAGCATTTTGAAGTCACCAGCTAAGGCACCTAACCCAGTAAAAATTGACCAAAAAAAGCAAGACAATGCGCCCATAATCCTTGAACCTTTTTTATCAACTAGATATCCTCCGAGCAACATAAACAAAACATAACCCCAAGAAAAAGAAGATAAAATAATACCTTGCTGTAATGAAGTAAGATTGAATTCCTCTTTAATTTGAAGTATGGCGTGAGAGATGTTCACTCTGTCCATATAGTTAATGACTATGCCTACAAACATCAAAATTCCTATCACCCATCTTTTATTATTTTTAAACATATTTTAAAAAAAATTAATTTAGCGACCATCCCTATAAAACTTTTTTAATTTCAACTTTAAATCTTCTAAAGTACTAAAGACTTCACCCTGAATTCCAAGCTCACTAGCTTTATTTGCATGGCTTTCTTTATCATCAACATAAATTATATCCTTTGGTGGAATATTTGCTTTCTCAATAGCTTTTTCAAAAATTTTCCTTTCCGGTTTTATTGATCCAATATCAGAACTAACAATACTCATATCTAAAAAACCAGAATGTCTTTCTTCCATATGCTTTTTTCTATATTCATCAGAGTTTGATAAGAGTCCAGTTTTAACGCCTACATTTCTATATCTATGTAATACAGCTACAATTCCAGAATTGACTTGATAAGATTCCGCCCACAACTTCTCAAGTTGAGAATAGTCTAAATCAGCCACAGCTCCAGAAAGCCTAACGACAATCGACCAAAATTCCTCACGGGAAATAAGATTTTTTCTATAAGCTTCACCTTGCGGTGATTTTTCAGATAAAAGTGCTTTTAATTTTTTTTCATCAACGCCAAGCATGTCTGCCAATTCTTTATAGTGAGGTTGTTGGTAATGATCAGAAAGTACGCCACCATTATCCAAAAGAATTAGTTTTTCAATAGAAAGCTTTTGTTTAATTCTTGGTAGTTGAGTAAAAGCAGGCATTGACTCCAATTTAGACCAATCAAACCAACCTGCCTCGTCTGCTTCTTTAGCTTCAACAGAAAAATTCGTTGACGGATCTACGACAATTTTAAATACAGTAGTTACGTCATGGTGACCAGCATTTTTACCTTGAGTTAAAATTTTTGATATATAAAATGGATAAGATGCTTTCATATCTACAACCAACCCAAGCTCCTCTGAAAGCTCCTTTTCAATTGCTTGCTGTAAAGTTTCTCCTACATCAACATGTCCTCCAGGCATCAAGTAGGCTTGAGCCTTTTTATGATTTAAAAGAAAAACTTTATTCATTTCAGGATTTACAACAAGGGCTACTACGCCTAGATGTTGTTCAATGTTTTCTTTTTTTGTAAGATGTTGTGCAGTTTTAATCCACTCAAGAACTTCTTCTTGTGCCTCTTCTTCCTCTCCATCAAATGGAATGATGTGTTCGATAGAACTTATATAAGATTGGCGAACTTTCTCTAGCTTAATATCTTTTTCTTTAAAAGAAAGTAATTTTTCCATATTAGAAAATATTATACCATTTTTTGTGCCCGAGGTGGGAATCGAACCCACATGACCTTGCGGTCGGGAAATTTTAAGTCTCCTGCGGCTACCAATTACGCCACTCGGGCATTTGTATGCCTGGAGGCCTGGGTGGGAATCGCACCCACGTATATTCCTTTTGCAGAGGAATGCCTTACTACTTGGCTACCAGGCCGTTTATACAATCTAACATTTTTTATAAAACTTTCAAAATATTAATAATTGTGATAAATTAAATGAAGGCGCCTATAGCTCAGCTGGTAGAGCAGATCCCTCTTAAGGATAAGGTCGAAGGTTCGATCCCTTCTGGGCGCACTTTTAACTTTCTCGAAGTAATTCGTCAATTTTTTGTCTGTTCTTTTCTCCAAGATCAATCATAAAATCAATAAACGGAATATTTTTAGTGGTCATATTTTTCTTCAAAAAATCTCGAAATTCTGGTCTTTTACGTTTTGCAAATTCTAGAGCAGTTTTTTCTTTAGAGGTTGGCAATACTGTGATGTATACAGTAGCTCGTTTTAGGTCAGGAGAACAATCGGCACCAGTCACTGTGATGAGAGAAGTCTTGTTATTTTCTTTCGACAAAAATTCTGCCCCAAGCTCTTTGATATAATTCGCTACTTTATTTTTTCTCTCAAATTCTTCTGGCATAATATTTATTATTTTTGAGCTATTTGAAATAATTCTAAGACATCTCCAGCCACGATCTCCATCTTGGATTCTACCATCATCCCGAACTCCAAACCTTCTTCTATCGTGCTCGTTTTTATTTTACTTTTTTCCAAATTTACTATTTTACCTCGTCCTATTTCAAATTCTCGACGCATTATCTTGACGTTGCCACTTAGGACCATACTCCCTTCGATGACTTTCCCCCCCACTATCTGCCGTTCTTTAGTGCGACTGAAAGCTCGGATAATCTTAGCTTTTCCTGTGGTCTCGATTGTCTCTATCCTTGGTCGGAGTTTTTCCATCTCTATTTCTAACCACTCTGTCATTTTATAAATGATATCAAAGTTTGAGATCGTGATACCTCTCTTTTGAGCTATCTCGATAGCACTCTTGTCAGTTTTGACATTGAAGCCGATGATGATGGCATTTCCGCTATTAGATATATTTTTGATATCTGATTCGGAAATCGGCCCCACACCTGCGTTCACAATTCGAAATTCTGCTCCTTCACTTTTTATTTTTTCTATTTCTTTTTCTATGGCTTCGAGAGATCCAGACACGTCAGCTTTTAAAATAATCGGGATTATTTTTTTCCCTACCTCATTTTTTATATTACCTATTTCTTTTTTAGTAATTTTATTTTTCCAATCCTCTGTGTATTTTATGGCGTCACTTTTATTTTTAAAGGATTTGAATTCTGCTCCGACTTTTGGTAATTTATCAAAACCAAAAACTCGAATAGGGGAGGAGAAAGTTTCTTCTTTGGTTATTTTTCCTAGAAAGTTTTCGATGATGCGAGTAGAAGCTATGCAGTCTTCTATACTTACAGTCATCCCGTTTGTGATGGTTCCATCTTTGATGATGAGGCTGGCTTGGATTCCACGTTTTGAATCCAAATAGGCTTCGATGACAAAACCGACAGCGTCTTTACTCTTGTCGCCTTCCAAGTTTTCCATTTCGGCAATGATCAAAATCAGAGAAAGTAAATTTTCTATACCGACACCGGTCTTTGCCGATATTTCAGCAAAGGGAACTTTACCTCCATAATTTTCCAAATAAATTTCGTTTTCGGCTAATTCCATTTTTGTTTTCTCTATGTTGGCTCCGATTTTATCTATCTTGTTGATGGCGACAATGGCTGGGATTTTATTTTCCACTATTGTCTTCCAAGCTTCAACCGTCTGGGGTTTGACTCCATCTTCCGCAGAGACCATGAGGATCGCAATATCAGCGACGAGAGCTCCACGGGTACGCATCTTTGAAAAAGCTTCATGACCAGGGGTGTCGAGAAAAGTGATTTTTTTATCTTGACCATTTTCATCTTTATGCACGACTTCATACGCAGAAATATTTTGAGTAATGCCTCCTGTTTCTTTATCTACTATGTTTGTCTTTCGAATGTAGTCGAGTAGGGTAGACTTGCCATGGTCAATGTGACCCATGACTACTACCACCGGCGGTCTAGATATTATGTTATTGTTTTTATTTTCTTGCATTTAACTTTATAACTTTTTACTTTATAACTACTTCACTTCTGCTTTACTCAAAACTTCTTTCTCTTCATTTGAAAGTTCGTATTCTGATTTTCCATTTTTGACTGGTTTTGCGAAGACACTCATACGTTCACGAGAATACAAGCTAGAGAGTACCACACCATCACCATCTTCATTTAAAATACCAATAGAGAAACTCTGATTGCTACCTTGGTCAGGAAACGGATTAAATCGTACAGTCTCGACACCACGGACACTTTTCTTGAGTTTTTTATTTATGTTGATAATATCTTCTTCCATAACTTTTTTTATTTTATTTATTTGCATTATTTCATTTTGCATTTGCACTATTGTTTCTTCGAGATCTTTAGCTTTTTTACCAAGGAAAAATCTTTTTAAACGCTTTTCAGTACTGAAAAGCCAAAAAGCACCGAGCAAAATGGCGATGCCAAAAAAAATAAATAACCCAAGCATCAGCATATTGTCGAGCTTTATATTCATATCAATTCAATATATACTATTTTTATGTCTAAATCAAACTACAGACAGGCAAAAAAGCTAAATAATATATACTTGGATTATGCGGCAAGTGTCTCGCCCAACACGAGTTCCATCCATACTCTTGGTCAAAAAGCTAAAGAGAAACTAAAACTTGCTCGCGAAGAGACAGCTAGCATTTTGAATGCTCGACCGTCTGAGATAATTTTCACTAGTGGCGCAACTGAGAGCAATAACTTAGCTATCCAAGGTTTAGTTTTTGCATTTCAAGAGAAACTTGAGAAATTTATGCCACACATCATAACTACAAATATAGAACATGCGTCTGTACTTGAAACTTTTAAACTTCTAAAAGAGAGAAAGCTCGCGGAGGTGTCTATCGTGCCAGTCGAAGCCAATGGAATAGTTGATCCCAAAAAAATAAAAAAAGAAATTAAAAAAAATACGATATTGGTCTCTGTGATGTATGCCAACAATGAGATAGGTACGATACAACCAATAAAAGAAATAGCAAAAGAGATAAGACATTATAAAAAAATAAATAAAAGAAATAATATATTTTTTCACACTGATGTTGTGCAAGCGGTAAACTATTTGAATATCAATGTAGCCGAGCTCGGAGTAGATATGTTATCTTTATCTGGGTCTAAGATAGAAGGTGCAGGTAGGGTAGGGGTGTTTTACAAAAAATCTTCTGTTCCACTTGTAAATTTATTTGGTGGGGGAGATCAAGAATTTGGTTTTCGTCCAGGGACAGAAAATTTGCCAGAGATTTTGAAATTTGTTTCAGCATTTAAGATTTCACAAAAAATAAAAGAAGAAGAAAAGAAAAGACTAAAAAATCTCCAAGATTATTTCTTTAAAAAACTTTGCGAAAGTTTCTTTTTTTTAGGTCCTCGGTTCTCCGGGGCACTAACCCCAGCCAGACCATTCAAAAAAGAAACTTTCGCGGAGTTTTTTGTAAATGGTGATTTGGAAAACAGATTGCCGAATAATATTAATATCACCATTCCAGATATTCCGAGTGATCTTTTAGTTATAGAACTTTCTGCTAAAGGAATAATGGCCTCGGCGAAGAGTGCTTGCAAAGCTGGTGACGGCAAGGCTTCGCATGTGATTGAGGCTATTCGTAAAATCACCACCTCATTCGAGCCTGTTAGTTCCCCTCCTCGAAAAGGAGGGGAGGATACTGAAGTTGATGGCTCGTTGCGTTTTTCTATGGGAAGAGGGACGACAAAAAAAGATATTGATCGCACCATCAAAGCTCTAGAAGAAATTTTGACAAAATTAAAAAAGTGGTATAATTGAGAGATGGATATGAAAGAATTAAACAAATCACAATTAATATTGCTGGCGGTGCTTTTGAGCTTTGTCACTTCCATTGCTACGGGCATAACCACAGTGACTCTGATGCAACAAGCGCCAGCTTCTTTTACTGTGCCGGTAAATCGTATAATCAAGCAAACCATAGAAAAGATCGAGCAAGTGGAAGGCAAGACCATCACTCAGACAGTCATTGTAAAAGAAGAAGATCTGGTGGTGGATGCGATAGAGAAAAATAAATCTGCTGTGTTTTCTATAACTAAGAATAACGGAGAAGAAATTCTTTTAGGACAAGGATTTGCAATAAATACTAATGGGGTTGTAGTCGTTGATTCACTGTTGGTGCCAAATAAAGATAATTATTTTGTGAAGAATAGTTCTGGAAAATTTAAAGCTGAATTTTTATATGTTGACAGCAAAGGGTTTTCTTTTCTAAAATTAGGAGCTTCAGTAAACGGAGAAGACAAGCTTGTGTATACCGTACCTACATTAGGAGATATTACCAAAATGAAAATAGGACAAAAAGTTTTAGTTCTAGGAAGTTCTATATCCTCTTTTATCTTTAGTGGAGATCAAAATATTAAAATTACTGTCAACAAACCAAATGCAGGTAGTTTAGTATTAAATCTCGAAGGTGAGATGCTTGGGATAGCTCTTTCTTCTGAAACAACTTCATTTATTTCGATCAAGATGATAAATGAATCTTTTGCGACTAATAAATAAAAGCAAAAAAATAAATTAACAAATTTTATACTTTCAACTTTATAAACTTTTAACTATTACAATGCCACCATTAAATAAATTTACAACTAAAGCCAAGGACGTCATAAAGAAAGCTCACGAACTGGCTATCGAGCGTGGTGTCAACCATGTCTCTTCATTACACTTACTCGCAGCTCTTTTGCTTCAAGAAGAAAGTATGGTGAATTCTATTTTAGATAAATTAGAAATAGACACAATGCTTCTCACTGATTCGGTTATTGACTTAATAGAAATGCCAGAGACTCAGAACACCCTCTCTCCAGCATATCAGATATATCTAAATCCCGACCTAGCTCAAGTCATAGATCAATCCGCAAAACTCGCTGAACAAATGAAAGATGATTTTGTCTCGACGGAACATCTTTTTATAGCTATTTTCGATGTTACTAGTGAAGCCAGAGAAACTTTGTCTCGATTTAGAATTCACAAAGATTCTGTGATGAAAGTTTTAGAACAATTGCGTAGTCAAAATATTACCGATGTTACTGAACCAAAAAAATTCAAATTACTTTTGAAATATACTCGCAACCTGACCAAGCTCGCCAAAGAAGACAAACTCGACCCTGTCATCGGGAGAGATTCTGAGATTACTCGCATAATGCAAATACTTTCGAGGAGAACGAAGAACAATCCTATATTGATAGGCGAAGCAGGGACGGGAAAAACTGCAGTGGTTGAAGGGCTAGCTCAGATGATTGTAAAAAATAATGTTCCTGAATCTCTTCGCGAAAAAGAACTCGTATCTCTCGATCTCGGTATGCTCGTAGCTGGAACAAAATATCGCGGAGAATTTGAAGAGAGATTAAAAGGTATAATGAAAGAAATAGAAAGGTCTGATGGGAAAATTATTCTTTTTATTGATGAGATACATACTATAGTCGGGGCAGGAGGAGCCGAAGGCACGATGGACGCTTCAAATATGTTGAAGCCGGCACTTGCACGTGGAGAATTGCGAGCGATCGGAGCTACGACGCTTCGAGAATATCAAAAACATATTGAGAAAGATCCAGCTTTGGCTCGACGTTTTCAACCCGTGTATATAGATGAACCAAACATCGAAGATGCGATAGCTATCCTTCGTGGACTCAAAGAAAAATACGAACTTTTTCATGGAGTACGTATCACAGATGATGCTATTATATCTGCAGTCAATCTTTCAGCACGATATATTACAAACAGATTCTTGCCAGATAAGGCTGTAGACTTGATAGACGAAGCTTCTAGTTCTTTAAAAATAATGCTCGAAAACAAACCGATAGTCTTAGAAGATGCGCATCGAAAGATAATGCGTTTTGAAATAGAAAAGGAAGCGCTTAAAAAAGAAACTATCGCTCTCGATGGAGAAAAAAATAAAGAAAATAAAGAAAAAGAAAAAGAAATCAAAGCGCGGATTAAAGAAGTTGATAATGAGATAGGGAACTTGTCTGAAAAAACAAAAGAACTTGAATTAAAATGGGCTAATGAAAAAGCTACTGTTTTAGAAATTCGTTCAATCAAAAAAGATTTGGAAACTTTACGCCTTGAGGCAGAAGATGCTGAGATGAAGTCCGACTTGTCTCGCGCTGCGGAGATACGTTATGGAAAAATACCAACTATGAAAAAAGAATTGGATGTCAAACTCATACGACTTAAGAAATTACAGAAATCTCGCAGAATCTTGAAAGAGGAAATAACTACTGAAGACATAGCCGAAGTCGTAGCGCGTTGGACTGGTATTCCACTTACAAAAATGCTTGAAGAAGAACGAGAAAAACTTGAGCATATGGAAATAGAATTAAAGAAAAGAGTTTCTGGACAAGACGAAGCTATCTCTAGAGTCTCAGACGTCATACGCAGATCTCGGGCTGGTATTTCTGATCCAAATAGACCTATCGGTTCATTTATATTTCTAGGTCCGACAGGGGTAGGAAAAACGGAACTCACAAAAGCTCTTGGGCAATTTATATTCAATGATGAACATGCTATCATCCGTGTCGATATGTCTGAATATATGGAGAGGCATTCTATTTCCAAACTTGTAGGTTCTCCACCAGGATATGTGGGCCATGATGAAGCCGGTCAACTGACTGAAGCTGTGCGACACAGACCATACGCGGTGATACTTTTTGACGAGATTGAAAAAGCTCATCCAGAAGTTTTCAATTTACTCTTACAAGTGATTGATGAAGGAAGACTTACTGATGGAAAGGGTAGAATTGTGAATTTTAAAAACACTATCATCATCCTGACTTCAAATATTGGTTCACAATTTATAGAAAAAATGGAATCTATTGGTTTTTCAAACAACGGTGCCTTGCAAGATTATAGTCAGACTAAAGAAAAAATTATGGAAGCCTTGAAAGATAGTTTCCGTCCAGAATTTTTGAATCGTATTGATGAAACCATCGTCTTCGACGTACTATCGAAGGAAGCAATCAGGGAGATAGTGAATCTCAGAATTAAAGTCATCAAAGATCGTTTGATTGGCAAAGGTATACATCTTGAAATAAATGAAGAAGCTTTGAATCTTTTAGCCCGCGAGGGATACAATCCACACTATGGCGCAAGGCCACTCAATCGTCTGATCCAAAATAAAATTCTCAATCCTATTGCGTCTTATATTATCGGGAATGGAGTGAAGAAGGGAGATACTGTCTATGTCTCTACGAAAGATGGCGAACTTTTGATCGAAAAAAGAAAAAGTATGAGGGTGAATAAAATAAAAAGTACAATACAAGTACAGTCTCGGTCGGAGATGCAAGAGATGCAAAAATAATTTTTTTGTGTTATTTTGTAATTATCTAGCTTATATCTAGGCTAGTAATGCGTCGGTGGTAGAGTGGTCTAATACAGGAGACTGTAAATCTCCCGCCTTCGGGCTTCGTTGGTTCGAATCCAACCCGGCGCACAACAAATGTTTGAACACCTCGTCCACAGATGCCGATGTCTACTTCAACGGCTCATTTCTTCCCATTTGAGCCGTTCGGCATGAATTGCATTTCTCGCTTTTTCCTTCCCACATGTCAGACATGTGGGAATATTACCTATTTTGGAAATAAGTTTTAATTTGATATAGTAAAGACACCAGAAAATGAAACAATTATCATATTTATCTCTAGGTGTTGTCAGTATTTTCTTTCTAGCTTTTTTTGTATCTTCAGATCTGAAAAATTTTGTTAGTAATCAAATAGCTGGGGTGATAGGCATTGAAAAAGAAGTATGTCCATCTGGGCGAGGAAGTATTTTTGAAGACGAGATCATGGTTCATGTGAATAAAGAAAAATCTTTGCCAAAGGATTATATTCCAAAAGAATTAGTAAATGCTTTTAGTCAAGTTAAGATAACGAAAAGTGTATGCGTGAAAAAAGAAGTTTTACTTTCTCTTAAAGAAATGTTTGAAGATGCGGAAAAGGAAAATATTATTCTGGCCGTAACTTCTGGATTTCGTAGTAGAGAGACACAATCTTGGATTTATAAAAACTGGATTCGGATAAATGAAGGAAAGACAGAAGACCGAGTCGCTAAGCCATTACATTCTGAACATCAATTGGGAACTACAATAGATCTGACAGGTAAATCCATCAGCTATATTAGTGCGGCTGACAAATTTGATGGAACGAAAGAAGACTTGTGGTTAAAAGAAAATGCTTATAAATATGGATTTGTGTTAAGCTATCCAAAAGGGAGAACAGAAATAACTGGCTATGATTATGAACCGTGGCATTATAGATATGTAGGCAAAGATAATGCCAAAGAAATTTTTGAGCAAAATATTAGTGTGGAGGAATATTTTAATTCTTTTCTAAATACTCAGAAATTATAACACATTTTTTACTATTTTGCAATACTAAAAATCAAGTAAATACTACCTAAATTGGCATTTGTTGCTGTTTTATATAAAGTATGTTATTATAAAATAACGTATAAAAGCCTTAGGGCTTTTTTGTTTAAATTAGTAAAAAAGTAACAGATTATTTAGATAAAATTATGGAAATTAGAAACATTGCAATCATAGCTCACGTGGATCACGGTAAGACGACTCTGACCGATGCTCTAATGAAACAAAATGGTGGACTTCAAGACGAAGGAGTATCTATGGACTCAAATGCTCTCGAAAAAGAGCGTGGTATTACTATATATTCAAAAAATACTTCGATCAACTATAAAGGTACGAAGATAAATATTGTAGACACTCCTGGTCACGCGGACTTTGGCTCTGAAGTAGAACGTGTACTTCGTGCTATTGACTCTGTCCTTTTGCTCGTCGATGCTGTCGAAGGTCCGATGCCCCAAACTAGATTCGTCTTAAAAAAATCTCTCGAGCTTGGTTTGAAACCAATAGTCGTTATAAATAAAATAGATAAACCAGCCGCAGATGCCCACAGAGTGCATGAAGAAGTTTTAGGATTATTTTTTGAACTCGGCGCGAGTGAAGAACAAGCAAATTTTGAGACTATCTATGCTATTGGTCGTGAAGGAAAGGCTTTTAAAAATCTAGGCGACGAATCTACTGATTTGTCGCCCCTACTCGATCTAATTTTAGAAAAAGTTAAACCAGCTTCCAAAAATGAAGATGCTCCTATGTCAGCTCAGGTATTTAATCTGGGTTATGATAATTTTCTAGGACGTATGGCTGTTGCTCGCATATATTCTGGTCATGTAAATTTTGGAAGTCCTATTTTTATAAAAGGCGTGAATGGTAATCGTGCTGGAAAAATAACTAAACTTTTTACTTTTGAAGGAATTAACAGAAAAGAAGTGAATAGTGCTACTTCCGGAGACATTATTCTTCTTGCTGGTATTCCAGATATTTATATTGGTGAGACTCTTTGTGAAAATGAAAGTGTGGAAGCTCTACCAGCTATCGCTATCGACGAACCGACTTTGTCATTAAACTTTTTAGTCAACGATTCTCCTTTTGCTGGGAAAGAAGGTAAATTTGTAACAGGAAGACAGATAAAAGAAAGACTAGAAAAAGAACTTGAAATCAATGTGGGATTGAAAGTAGACTTTTCTCCTCCCGCCCGAACGACTGTTCAGTCGGGCGGGGACCAAGGCAGTCAAACTAGTCAGCAAAGTGGACCGTCTTTTTTTAAAGTTTACGGACGAGGAGAACTTCATATAGCTATTCTATTAGAAAACATGCGTCGTGAAGGTTTTGAGATGCAAGTGTCTCAGCCAGAGGTGATTATCAAAGAAGAAAATGGTACCAAGACTGAGCCGTACGAAGAACTCGTAATAGATGTACCTATGGACTCTAGCGGAAGTGTTATAGAAAAGATCGGAAAAAGACGTGGAATTATGAAAGATATGGTAGAAAAAAATGGTATTGCTAGAATTATTTTTGATATACCAACTCGTGGGCTTTTGGGTTATCGTGGAGAATTCATTATTGATACAAAGGGTGAGGGGATTATGAGTTCTCGTGTAACTGGTTTTAGAGAGTATGCTGGAGAAATTAAAAAAAGAGAATATGGAGCGATGACTTCTATGGTTGCAGGCAAAGCTGTGGCTTTCTCTCTTGCAAATTTGCAAGAACGTGGTATATTATACATAGATCACGGTACAGAAGTTTACGAAGGGATGGTGATGGGGAATGTTTTGAAGGGCGAGGACATGGCAGTGAATCCAACGAAAGGAAAACAACTCACCAATATGCGTGCCTCAGGTACAGACGAAGCTATCACTCTCAATCCCGTCTTTGCTCTGAGTATTGAAAGAGGTCTTGAAGTTATGAATGGAGATGAATATTTAGAAATTACACCGAAATCCGTGCGATTGCGAAAAAAATACTTAACTGAAATGGATAGAAAGAAGACAAAATAAAACTATGTCAACAATATCTTTTAAACCAAAAAAAGTTACAAAGAGAATCACATCAGGGCTTAATACTAGAGCTTCTGATGTGGTGATGAATCGGTTTGGTTTAAATACTGATGGTAATAAGAGAACTCTCGAAGAAATCGGTAAAAAATATAATATAACAAGAGAGCGTGTGCGTCAGATAGAAGGCTCAGCTTTATCATTTATAAAAAAATCTGAAGTATATAAATTAGAACAAATAGTTTTTACTGAACTCAAGCAATTGATCCGCAAGCTAGGTTCTGTTGTAGCTGAACACGAACTTTTGTCTTACATAACAAAAGATAAACCAACTCAGAATCATATAAATTTTTTCTTAGAATTATCTGATGTGTTCAAGAAACATCGTGAAGATGATCATTTTTATACTCGTTTTAGTGTAGATGATGAGATGGCTGATCGTGTGCATGATTCTTTGCGAAAACTTTATTCTGGCTTGAGCGATGAGGATTTAGTTCCAGAAACTGAGATCATAAAAAGATTCTTTGATCATATGGGAGATTCTGCTGAACAATACAAAGATGAGGAGATAGCTAAAAGATGGTTGTCTATGTCTAAAGTTGTATCCAAAAATCCACTTGGGGAATGGGGTAAATCAACCTCTCCAAATATTCGTACTCGTGGAGTCAAGGATTATGCTTTTCTAGTGATGCGAAGACATGGCTCGCCAATGCATTTTAAAGAAGTCGCCGATTCAATATCAAAAACTTTTAATAAAAAGATACACTATGCTACTTGTCACAATGAGCTCATCAAAGATTCTCGTTTTGTTCTAGTCGGCCGAGGTATGTACGCTTTGTCTGAGTGGGGTTACAAAGTCGGTATCGCGCGAGAAGTCATCACAGATATTTTAAAACGAGAAGGTCCTCTGTCTAAAGAAGATGTTATAAAAAAAGTTAAAAAAGAGAGATATTTCAAAGATAATACAATTTTGGTAAATCTAGTAAACACTAAATATTTCAAGAAAAATAAAAACGGACTTTATTCTCTAATCTAAAAACCCCTCCTGACCTCCCCTTATCAAGGGAGGAAGAATTTCGGATGTCCCCCTGACAAGGGGGATTAGGGGGTTGTATTTGGCTTTGTTTTTTTCACTTTCTGTATTAAAATAGAGTTATGTCTGAAGCACCACAAAGTCCTGGTTTTTTTGAAGGTTTTGAAAATATATTAAAAAAATATATAATCCAGATTTTGGTGTTGGTTGTTCTCTATTTTCTGTGGAGGAATGGCATGTTAACTGATTTCATAAAAGAGATTTTAGCTTTAGTTGGGGTATTCATCTTCGGAAAATGGGCTTGGAGGGTATGGTTGCACTATATCCAAAACGATTTTATTTCTGGGATTGATTTTGTCTTGCTTGAGATAGTTCCTCCTCGTGAGGTTCTCCGAAGTCCGAAATCGATGGAACTTTTTTTCACCAATGCGCTTTATCACTGGAGTCAAAAAGGAGGAAAAGAAGAATATTGGCAAGGAGCAGTCTGGCTTTGGTTTTCTCTCGAGATAGCTTCTATTGATGGACAAGTGCATTTTTATATTCGTACCCCGACCCGCATTCGGAATCTGATCGAGACCCAAATGTATGCACAATATCCACAAGCTCAAGTCAAAGTAGTGGAAGATTATACCCTTGCTGTGGACGAGATATCTGAAAAAAGTTCTTGGGGTGCTTGGGGTTGTGAATTTAAATTATTTAAACCCGAAGCTCTTCCTATCAAGACATATGTGGATTTTGGACTTGATAAAGATCCAAAAGAAGAATTTAAAGTTGATCCGATTGCGCCGATTATAGAATTTTTTGGTTCATTACAAAAAGGTGAGCAGGCTTGGTTGCAGATCTTGGTCACAGCGTCGCAGGTGAAATACAAAACAGAAGGAACCTGGTTTGAAGAACATGATTGGGTTGAGGAATCCAAAGTTTTCTTAAAGAAATTTTTAAAACCTTATACTAATATCCGTGAGAATGGATCTGTTGAAATACGTGTTCCGGACTTCTTATCAAATTCTATAAAAGGAGTAAGTGGAAAGATTACAAAGGTTGGTTTCGATACAGGTATTCGAGTCATGTATGTTGCCAAGAAAGATGTGTACGATTCAAATCGTCGAAAAGATATTCGTTTGATTTTTCGTCAATATGCCAATCCGGATTCCAATCAACTTTGGCGTTATAATCACACTGCAGGAGACGCTATAGGTGCTTCCATATTTGGACTTTCTAAAAAACAAGTCACGTTGCTGGCTCACCGAATGTTGCGTGAATATCAAGAGAGAGGATTCTTTCATCATCCACTTCGACATCAATTATTCAATGAACACAGTTTTCCTTGGGTAATAAAATTATTTATAAAAAATTTCTTTTTACCATACGTCCATTCTGTAACTTTTGTTCTAAACACCGAAGAGTTGGCTAGTCTTTGGCACTTCCCAGGTCAGACCTTGAAAGTTCCTACGCTTGAACGTATCGAATCCAAAGAGGCTGCTCCACCTACGAATTTGCCTATATAATATATGAGTAAAATAAAACTCACTATCTTAATACTGTGTCTAGTTATTTCTGTGTTCCTGTTCTTTTTAAACGGGCCAACAGATTTTCCAGAGGGAGTTACGTTTAAAATTGAGCAAGGTGATAGTTTGCGTAGTGTATCTTTTAAATTAAAAAAAGAAAATGTCATTCGTTCTCGAACAATTTTTGAAGCCTTCGTGATAATTCTTGGTAAAGAAAAACATATTATATCTTCAAATTATTATTTTGAAACAAAGCTATCTGTGTACGAAATAGCCAAACGTGTCGCAAAAGGGGAACATAATATGGCCTATATTTCTATTACCATTCCAGAAGGATTTACTAATCTAGAGATAGCCAACATTTTTTCTTCTAGATTGGTAAATTTTAGTAAAGAAAATTTCTTAGCTAAAGCTAAAGAAGGTTATCTTTTTCCAGACACATATTTTTTTCTAAATACAGACGATGAAGAAGTTGTATTTACATCTATGTCGAATAATTTTAATAAAAAAATAAATATTCTGCGTCCACTCATTGTTGCTTTGGGAAAAAACGAAAAAGATATAGTAATAATGGCTTCTCTAATAGAAAAGGAATCCAAGGGTGACTCGGATCGAGAATTTATTTCTGGAATTCTGTGGAAAAGGCTTTCTATCGGTATGCCCCTGCAGGTAGACGTAGCTCCCGAGACTTACAAAATAAAAGGCCTGCCCTCAAATCCAATAGCCAATCCAGGTTTAGAATCTTTAAAAGCCTCCATCTCTCCAAAAACTTCACCTTATCTTTATTATCTTCACGATAAAGACGGAGCTATACATTATGCAAAGAATTTTACTGAGCATAGAGCTAATATTGAAAAATATTTAAAAAAATAAAAAAATGCGTAAACATAACTTAGCTTTTATTGATATAGAAACCACTGGACTCAATGTCATCAAACATGAAATAATTGAAATCGGTTGTGTTTTGACAACTCCAGATTTTAAAGTTATCGAGGAATTTGAATTAAAAATAAAACCAGAACATGTCGAATATGCTGATCCTGTGTCGCTAAAAATCAGTCATTATAATGAAATAGAATGGGTAGATGCCAAGACTTTGGCTGAAGTAATGAAGATATTCTCTCTAAAAGTCAAAGATTGTATTATGGTCGGACAAAATGTTGCCTTCGATTCTGGTTTTTTAGAATATGCTTTTTCTAAAATGAATATACAGAACAGTATGCACTACCACAGACTCGATACTATCTCTATCGCTTGGGCAAAATTGCACAAAGAACCGGATCTTGAACATTTTTCTTTACGAGAAATGTGTCTGCGTTTTGGGATAATAAATGAGAAAGCACATACCGCACTCTCGGATGCGCGAGCAACTTTTGAGCTTTACAAAAAACTGATGAGTCTGTAAAATTAAAAATATGAGAAAAATTATCACTCAAGGGTTGTAGATAAAAAACTTTTAAAATAAATTTATGAGTAAGGATAAAACAAGTTTAAATAGTAATCTCCACAAAGCCAATAAAGCTAAAAATGACGAGTTCTATACTCAGCTTGTTGATATTGAAAAGGAGCTCAAACACTACAAAGAACAATTTCGAGGTAAAGTAGTGTATTGCAATTGCGATGACCCTTTTGAAAGTAATTTTTTCAAATATTTTGCATTAAATTTTAATGCTTTGGGTTTGAAGAAACTTATCGCTACGAGCTACAAACCATCACCGATTGCCAATACTCAATTGGGCTTATTTGGAGATGATAAAACCTTGGAGCCTGTAAAAGGACGCCCAAAAACTAATGCTAATAAATTTATCATTAACGAAGTTAGTGATCTTGATGGTGATGGTGCATTTGATTTGCGTGATATTGCTGAGCAACTCAAAGCAAACAAAAATAATGAATGGTCACCACTAAAAGGTAATGGAGATTTTAGAAGCGAAGAGAGTATTGAGCTTTTAAAACAAGCAGATATTGTTGTAACTAATCCGCCCTTCTCGCTTTTTCGAGAATATATTGCACAATTGGTTGAATACGATAAAAAATTCTTAATTATTGGAAATACAAATTCCATAACCTATAAAGAAATTTTTAAAATAATCAAAGACGATAAGTTGCGTACGGGTTATACAAATTTTAATGTCGGGATGTTTTTTGAGGTTCCTGATGATTGGGAAAAGTTTCATCATAAAAATGAAAATGGTAAAAAAATTGCTCGGGTTTCGACATCATGTTGGTTCACAAATCTTGAAGTCGAAAAGCACAAACAGGATATTGTTTTATATAAAAAATATAACCCAGACCATTATCCAAAGTATGATAATTATGAAGGTATTGAAGTCTCAAAAGTTCAAGAAATACCGATGGATTATAAAGGAGCTATGGGAGTGCCAATCACCTTTATTGATAAGTATAATCCAGATCAATTTGAAATAATAAAATTCAGGAAAGGAGATGACGAAAAAGATTTATCTATAAATCGGAAATGTCCTTTTTTCAGAATTTTAATTAAAAATAAAAGACCACAAAAATAGTATGAAAATAGAACTACACAAAATAAAAATTTCAGAAGTTGTAAAAGATTATAAAGATAGTGCCGAAGAGGGTGTATCTGCTTTTGGTGGTAAGTTAGATATTCGTCCTAAATATCAACGAGAATTTGTATATAGCGGAAAGCAAAGAGATGAAGTGATCAGAACTGTTAAAAATGGTTTTCCTTTGAATGTGATGTATTGGGTAAAAAAGGAAGATGGAAATTTTGAAGTATTAGATGGCCAGCAACGAACAATTAGTATTGCTCAATTCGTAAATGGAGATTTTTCTATTGAATTTAATGGGAGAACAGCGATGTTCCACAATTTGACCAAAGAAGAACAGGAACAGATTATGAACTACGATCTTATGATTTACCACTGCGAAGGAAAGGATAAAGAAAAACTAGATTGGTTTAAAATTATTAATATCGCGGGAGAAAGACTAACAGATCAGGAGCTTAGAAACGCTGTTTATACTGGACCATGGCTTTCTGATGCAAAACTTAAATTTAGTAAAACAAATTGTGCGGCGTATTTACTTGCAAATGATGGAGGTTCTTTGGTGTCTGGTTCACCAATTCGCCAAGAATATTTGGAAACTGCTTTATCTTGGATAAGTAATGAGCAAATAGAAGAATATATGGCAAAAAATCAGCACGATAAAAATGCAGATGAATTGTGGCAATCTTTTCAAAATGTAATCCACTGGGTACGAAAAACCTTCCCAAATTACAGAAAAGAAATGGCGGGTGTAAATTGGGGAGAACTTTATAATGAGTTTAAGGATAAAAAACTTAATTCAGAAAAACTTGAAAAAGAAATCAAAGAATTGATGCAAGACGAAGATGTTACGAAAAAATCTGGTATCTATCCGTATGTTTTGACTAGGCAAGAAAAACATCTTTCCATTCGTGCATTTACCGACAAAATGAAGCGCGAAGCGTATGAGAGACAAGATGGTATTTGTTCACACTGCAAAGGTGAGAATAAGAAAAAGAAGTGGGAAATTTCTGAAATGGAAGCTGATCACATTACGCCTTGGCACGAGGGAGGAAAAACTATTTCAAAAAATTGTCAGATGTTATGCAAAGAGGATAACAGAACTAAGTCTGGGAAATAGAATCTAAAAATTTAAAAAATGAATAATGTTAAGAAAAAAGTTGTGTTCGTTGGTTTGTCTGGTGGTGTAGATAGTGCGGTCAGCGCAAGCTTGTTGAAAAAGCAGGGTTTTATAGTCGTGGGTGTTTTTATCAAAACTTGGCATCCGGACTTTTTAAAGTGTAATGAGGAAGAAGAGCGACGTGATGCTATGCGAGTAGCAGCATATCTCGATATTCCATTTTTGACTTTTGATTTTGAAGATGTTTACAAAAAGGAAGTTGCGGATTATATGATCAGTGAATATAAATCCGGACGCACTCCAAACCCGGATGTTATGTGCAACAAATATGTAAAGTTCGGTGCTTTTCTCAAAAAATCTCTAGCGATGGGGGCTGATTTTGTAGCTACTGGACATTATGCGCAAAAAGAATACATAGGAGTTTCCTCTGTATCAGAGGAAACTCCTATGTATTTGGAAAAAGCAATCGATCCTTCCAAAGATCAAAGTTATTTTCTCTGGACTTTGAATCAAGAACAACTTTCAAAAATAATTTTCCCTATTGGACATCTTAAAAAAACTGAAGTTCGAAAATTGGCTAAAAAATTTATTTTGCCAGTAGCTGAAAAAAAGGATAGTCAGGGGATTTGTTTTTTGGGCGATATAAATCTAAAAGAATTTTTAAAACATTATATAAAAGAAAAAAATGGCGAGGTGGTAAATGAAAAAGGGGAAGTTATTGGTTTTCATAACGGTGCAGTTTTTCATACTCTCGGAGAGAGGCACGGTTTTACTATTACTAAAAGAGGTTTGAATGACAGTAGATATTATATAGTCGCAAAAAATATTAAGAAAAACATCTTGGTAGTTTCTCAATACACCCACCTAGCATCCCCTTATGTAGGAGAAGGTGTCGAAGATGGAGGGTGTATAAATTTAAAAAACACAAACTGGATTGCTGAAATTCCAAAATCAAATAAAACTTACACCGCCCAGATTCGTTATCATGGAGAGTTTTTACCATGCAAAATAAAAATCGTTAGGCAAGGCCTAACGACAATTATTTTTGATAAACCTATTATGGTAGCATCAGGTCAATCTATAGTAGTTTATGATAAAGATGTTTGTCTTGGTGGGGGAGTTGTTGTATAATCAAAGTATGTCTGAATTTTTTATACAAAATAGTGAGATTATTTTAAAGTTAGCAATAGCCGTCGGTCTCGGGATGGTTATAGGCGTCGAGCGAGTCTTGGTGAACAAAGAAGCTGGGATGAAGACTCATGCCTTAGTGTCGCTCGGTTCTGCGGTATTTATAATAATTTCTGAAATGATTTCTATAAAATATCATACTATTGGAGGTTTTGATCCGACTCGTATTGCTTCTCAGGTAATCGTCGGTATCGGATTTCTAGGAGCTGGGTCTATTATGCTCCAAGGTTCACGCTTGAAGGGGCTCACTACTGCTGGAGGTTTGTGGGTGACTGCAGGTATTGGTATGGCTTCAGGTTTCGGATTTTTCAGTTTAGCGGTCATAGCTACACTACTTGTTCTATTCATATTAGTTGTAGTGTATATTTTTGAAAAACCTTTCAGAGAAATTTCTGAAGATGTAAAATAAAAATAAACTATATGATGGATTCCAATGAAATTAGGTCAAGATTTTTAAAGTTTTTTGAAAGTAGGGGGCATAAAATCATTCCTTCTAGTTCTCTGGTTCCAAATAATGATCCTACTACTCTTTTTACCGGTTCTGGGATGCAACCCATGCTTCCTTATTTATTAGGTCAGCCATACCCACTAGGTAAACGCATCGTAGATTCTCAGAAATGTTTTCGAGCAGTAGACATAGATGAAGTCGGTGACAATAGGCATACCACATTTTTTGAAATGTTAGGGAACTGGTCTCTAGGAGATTTTTTTAAAAAGGAGCAAATAGAATGGATGTTCGAGTTTTTGATTGAAGAAATTGGATTAAATCCAAATAATTTTTATGTTACTGCTTTTATTGGTGATGAAAAAAATAATATACCGAAAGATGCAGAAGCAGGTGGAATATGGAAGGAACTTTTTGCTAAAAAAGGCATAGATGCTAAAGAAGTTGAAATAGGTAGTGAAGAAAATGGTTATAAGGTTGGTCTGCAAGGTGGAAGAATTTTTTATTACGATGTTAAAAAGAATTGGTGGAGTAGATCGGGTGTACCTGACAAAATGCCGTCTGGTGAACCGGGTGGACCGGACTCAGAGATGTTTTATGAATTTACTGAAGTAGAACACAATAAAACTTTTGGAGAATATTGCCATCCAAATTGTGATTGTGGGAGATTTTTAGAAATAGGAAATAACGTTTTCATGGAATATAAGAAAAATGAAGATGGAACTTTTTCTAAATTACCACAAAAAAATATAGATTTTGGTGGGGGCTTGGAGCGCATAGCGATGGCTATTAATAATTCCTCAGATATTATCTATACAAATCATAAATTTATTATCGATTCTCTCGAGAGATTTTCAGGTAAAAAATATGGAACAAATGAAGAAGAAACAAAATATTTTAGAATTATTGCTGATCATGTAAAAGCCGCTACTTTTTTGATTGCGGATGGTGTCTATCCTTCTAATACTGATAAAGGTTATTTCGTGCGTAGACTTTTGCGTCGTGCTATTTTGTGTGCTGATAAGTTAGATATACAAAATGATGGAATGTCCTTACTTGTAGATGGTATTTTAGAATCCTATAAAGATATATATAAAGAAGAATATAGCAAGAAAGATTTAGTTAAAAAAGAAATTACCGAAGAAGAAGTTAAATTTAGAAAAACCTTAATTCAAGGACTCAAAGAATTTGAAAAAGGTGTAGATCCGTTCATACTTTTCACTACTTATGGTTTTCCGATAGAGCTCACTTTGGAAATTGCAAAAGAAAAAGGGAAGACTATAGACCTCGAAGATTTCAAGAAAAAAATGGAAGAGCATCAGAAATTATCCCAGACTGCTTCAGCTGGAATGTTTAAAGGCGGTTTAGCTAATCATAATGAAAAAACTATAAAGCTTCATACTGCTCATCATTTGTTACTTGCTGGATTGCAAGCTCTGGTAGATAAAAATATAAAACAGAGGGGGAGTAATATTACCGAAGAGAGATTGCGTATTGATTTTCTTTGCGATCATAAATTGACTGATGAGGAAAAGAAAAAAGTAGAAGATTGGGTGAATGATAAAATTAAATTAGGATTAAATGTAGTTCGTCGAGAGATGCCTTTAGTGGAAGCAGAGAAATTGGGTGCTGAAATGGAATTTGGGGCAAAGTATCCCGAAGTTGTTTCGATATATTTCATCGAAGATAAAGATGGGCATCCTATTTCTAAAGAATTTTGTGGTGGTCCTCATGTGAAAAATACAGCGGAGCTGGATTTTTCATCCCGAGAATCTTTGAGGGACGAGGGTCCTTTTAAAATCCAAAAAGAAGAAGCAGTAGCTCAAGGTATCAGACGTATTAAGGCGCTGCTATTATAGATTTTTTCCTTTTGTTTTTTTATGTTACAATTAGCCAGATGGGGATTTTTTCATATTTTAAAACTAAAATAAAAGAAAAAATTGTAATTGTCTTTGACATAGGTTCTTCTTCTGTGGGTGGATTTGTTCTTAGTCTGGGTAAAAATGGTATCCCAAAAATAATTTTTACTGTACGTGAGCCTATCACTCTAGAGATGACACTAAACCCAGAACAATTTCTTATTCTGACGATAAAATCCCTTGATCTTGTAGTAGATAAGATTTTTAAGCAAGGCCTCGGCGCACCAGAGAAAATTTTCTGCACTCTAGCTTCTCCTTGGCATGTATCTGAGACTAGAACTATCAAACTAGAAAAAAATGAACCATTTATTTTTAATTCTAAATTAGCAGATAGTTTGATCCAAAAGGAGATCGCTCTTTTTGAGGAAGAGTATTTAGCAAAATACGCAAATACAGAAGATAGAGTTTTGCCTATTGAGTTCAAAAATATAAAAACTATGTTAAATGGTTATGAAGTCAGCGAACCTCTCAATCAAAAAATTAAAGAATTAGAGATAACTATTTTTATTTCTATAAGTAGTGAAAAGGTTTTGAACAAAATAAAAGAATCAATTGGGAAACATTTTTATTTTAAAGAGATCAGATTCTTTTCTTTTTTATTCGCTGCTTTTGCAGTAGTACGAGATGTATATTCTCATACTGAAGATTTTCTTTTGATAGACATAGGTGGGGAAGTCACAGACATCTCGATGGTAAAGAAAAATACTTTACGTGAATCCATATCTTTTCCTCTTGGAGTGAATTTTATTATTCGTGGAGTTGCCTCGGCCATGATTTCTTCGATCGAGGAGGCCAAATCCCTCATCTCTCTTTTGAAAGATGGTCATGCTGGAGATGCTGAAACTAAAAAAATCGAAGAAGCTTTGGATGGGCTACGAATAAAATGGTTGAATAAATTTCAAGAATCTTTGGCGAATATCTCCAACGATATTTCCATACCCTCGACTATCTATATCAGTATAGAGAAAGATTTAGTAGATTTCTTTTGTTATGCTATAAAGACTGAGCAATTCAATCAATTTTCTTTTACTGAATCCAAGTTTGAAATTGTATTTTTAAGCGGAGAGGTTTTTCATGGGATGGCGACTTTCGAGGCTAACGTAGTTCGTGATCCAAATTGTATGATTGCTTCTATTTGCATTAATCGTTTCTTAAAATAAAATCAGATAAAACTATGCCAAAAAATATATTTCAAGATATGGTTAAAATCAACCATCATAAAAGAGAAATAAAACCACAGATTGTGAAATCTATTAAAAGAGATGCGCCTATCCATCTTAAAGAAGAAAGAAAAGTTGAAAAAGTTCAAAAAATAAAAAGATCGCAAGAAAAAGAAACTTCTAGATATATGCTCTGGTTTGTGGCTCTTGTCTCTGTTATTTTCTTTCTTTTTGCTCTTTCGTATTTATTTTCTAAAGTTTTTATTGAAATAGACCCAAAACAAAAAGATTTGGTGATCAAGGAGACTTTCTCTGCTCTTAAGGACGGAGATGATAGCAGTCTTCCTTTTGATATTGTAGTTATTTCTGGAGAAGAAAGTACTACTGTCGAGGTCTCAGAGGAGAAGGATGTCTTAGAAAAAGCAGAAGGTACGGTTTTGCTTTATAATAATTTTTCTTCTTCTCCGCAAAATCTAACCATTGATACTAGACTTGAAGGAACAAACGGGAAAATTTATAAAACTAAAACCAAAACAATTATTCCAGGAATGAAGGCTAATGTTCCCGGTTCGGTTGAAGTTGAGATTTATGGAATAGAATCTGGTCCAGCTTACAACAGTAAGCCACTAGATTTTACAATTTTTGGATTTAAAGGAACTCCGAAATATTCAAAGTTCTATGGTAGGAGTAATGGATCTATTACTGGCGGATTGGTAGGGAAATTTCCATTTATTTCAGACGATAAAAAATTAGATTTAGTAAATAAAATGAAAGCTAGTTTGAAAGATAAGCTTTTTCAAAAAGCAAAAGACCAGACTCCAGAAGGGTTTATACTCTTTAAAGATGCGGTTTTTCTAAATACAGAAGAAAATGTCATCGATGTATCTCTAAACAAAAATAACATCTTGCCCGTAAAACTTAAAGGAACTTTATATGGTATTTTACTTAATGAAGAAAAATTAACCAAAAATATTGCCGAAAAAAACACGGATGGATACAAAGGTAGTCCAGTTTTTATTCCAAATATTAGAAATCTAGCCTTCTCTATAAATGGAGCAACAGATATAGAAAATAAAGACAATTCTTTTTTTGAAAATCTAAAAAATATCAATTTTAATTTATCTGGGGATGCCAAGTTGGTTTGGAAGATAGATTCTGATAAATTTATAGACGAGGTATTAGGTAAATCAAAAGAAAATTTCAATCAAATACTTTTGAAATATCCTAGCATTGATAGAGCAGAGCTTTCCATACGTCCTTTTTGGAAAGGTTCGTTATCTGAAGAAAAAGAGAAAATTGAAGTCAAAGTAAATTATCCAAGCCAATAGATATTGATTTACTTATTGAAATCATGTTTGGTTAACTCAATAAATCATTGCTGTTTAGTTAACCTTCAAGGGTGACACTGTGGATAAGTAATAATTGAATTTTTCGACCGGTATCATTCCGTTTAAATATTTTCCTAAATGGATTCTCTCATAATTGTAGAAATGCAAATATTCTTGCAGTGTTTTCCAAGTTCTTC
>CALRDL010000007.1 GCA_943354905.1 Candidatus Nomurabacteria bacterium | reverse complement strand
AATGATATAAAACACCAAGCCCATATAGAGAACCGTAGAGAACGCATCCGAAACGTAATTGGAAGTTTTGCAATCCAAAAAGAAAATGAAATAATTTTAAAAAATAGAAATATAATTCTGATAGACGATATCACCACTACTGGAGCGACTTTGAGTGAAGCTAGAAAAATCTTAAAACAAGCCGGAGCGAAAAAAATAATAGCGTTTACTGTCGCCCATTGATCCAGTAAATTTTTATCGCTGGAATCTTTATGCTTACAAAAAATTCAGTAATCTCCATTAACCTATTCTAGCAGGAAAAATAATTATCTAAAAGTTTTTTGCGTTAGGCAAATGTTGCGTTAGGCAAGACCTAACGCAAAAAAAATTATGTCAACTACCATCCGGCGCATGTACCAACACCAACGCAATATCCTTGACCATTACAACCACCATTATTGTTATAAAAACTACCGTTCAAATCACCTTGCAGGGCAGGATTATTGGTTTCTAAAGGTACTGCTAATCTATAACTGTCGCCGGTGCTACAACCAGAGGGATACGCATAATAATATGTTGGATCACTATCGCTCAATGTTGCAGGATCATCCAAAGGATCTTGCGATACTTTGGATATTGGGGACTGGAATCCTGGTGTAGCAAATCCACATCCCGCACCTGTTTCCAAACAAGTAGAAAAAAACTGCCAGTGTCCGTCCCAAGTCGGAGCCCCAGCGGTTAGAGGATATTTACCATACTGATTATAAAAAAGTTCGAGTGCGGTTTGTATTTGTCTGAAATCAGCAATTCTTTTCGTATCTCGCGCTTTCATGCGCGCACTGTTTAGACTGGCTAATACAACGCTAGATAAAATACCAATGATTGCGATAACCACCAAAAGTTCAATTAAAGTAAAACCAGATTTTAATTTTTTTTGTTGCATATCAAAGATTGCTTTCTTGAAATGGAGTAGGAGGTGGTGGCGGTATTTCTGATCCACCACCCAAAATAACCATCAAAAAAACAATAATCGCCAACACCACAAATCCAATCAAAACATAATTTGCCTGCTTTTCATCTCTAATACTTCCACCGGAATATTTCATAACCCACCCTACGATTTTTGGCGTTGGTGTTTGAAAAGACTGAGCAGGTTGTCGAAACTCCTCACCCTCAAACACTATTTTCGACGGTTCATTGTTTTGGTTCATAACTTTATATCTTACTCTTGGATGCTCTGGTACTGCTCGCATCGATTTCCTTATAAATAGTGTTTCTGGTAAGGTGTATGTAAACGAAGTAAATACTCTTCCGGGAAGTTTATATGCTCACAATTGGAAGAAAATGGGAGTTTCAAATGTGGAGCTTGTTATGAAGCTGGTCTCACTTGCCGAAGAACGTTTTGCCGAGAGACAAAAATTAAACCATACATTCAAATCGGAAATCTTAGAAAAAGTCGGTGGAGCAAAGATTCAATAATAAAAATTAATATCCTTTAAAAAGGATATTAATTACCTCTTTTTATTAAAATAGCTCGTTGATCTCCTCTAATACAAGCAATCATCGACTCACGAAAACCTAAAGTACTAAATTCGGATATTTTACTTCTTGTTATTCCTTTATCTGCTAGATCTTTACCTATATCCTCATTTGTTTTGTTTGGCCATTCATCTGTGCTACGAATACTCCTTGAGTATTCGGAAACTTCTTCCACCATTTTTTGAAGAGTAGAAATACTATATGTATTACCAGCTATTAATATATTTGAAACACCAGCAGAATTTAATTTCTGTAAGTGCTGTCCTATTTCAAAAAAATCAGGTACATCAAATAAAATCGGGATTTGAGCAATAGCTTCAGTTTGTTCTGTTAATACTCCTTGCTTAGACTTTAAAGCCTCTATCTGATTCCTTATGCTTTCTTGCTCTATATTTATACTTCTCTTGGCTTCAGTATGCTCAGCCATTTGTGGTTGGAAAGCCTCATTAACAAAAATCCTAGTGCCATTGTCAAAACCTAGATCAGCAACTCCTGCGTTAGGGCTATATGAAAATTTTTTCCCATCCTTACTAGCCACAGCTAAAAACTTATTCCATTCTTGTTCTTTTTGACTCACCTTTTTAGGTGTTTCACCAGTATATTCCATTCCCATATATTTTTTAATAAAAAATTAATTAATAATAAAAACTGATTTTGTAAGGTACCCCATTCTTAAGACAATAATTCCCGACAATTATATATATTTTAACTTAAACAATTTTTCTTTGCAAACTTACGTTCTAGCTAATAATAAATGATACCCAAACCCTACTGGATATTTACCAATTAAGGTACCGTGTTTCCATATGAACATGGAAACAAAAAGAGAGGTGTTTGGAAGGTATGCTAATGAGTATTATAAGGCAAGAATTACGAAGAGCGGAAAGAAAACATTAACTACAATCATTGACACTGTGAAAGATGTCACTGGCATGGGTCGTAAATCAATCATCCGAAGATTTAATCATCTCCAAATGAAAGATGGGAAGGTGAAACAAAATTATTAGAGTCAATACTCTTTATTTTCCTACACCTACAGTAAAAAACTAAAATTTTTTCAAGTTTTTCTCTTGCGGAAAGTTCTTTGATTTGAAAGGTTTCAATAAGTATTACAAATACAATATTCCTTACTACTAGTTTGGGAACACCAATTTTGAGCTGGTGCCCATGGTCTACACGAAGGGGAAACGCCAGTGGTCGTATTTGGAACAGTATCAAGTGAAGTAACCATGATGGCGCCTACAGAATTGTTGGGACCGTAATTATAATACGAGTATAAACCACCACCTGGACTCTTGGGTATGACTCCCAAAAATTTCCCATTTACTAACTCCTGCATGCTTTGGTCATAGAAAGTTGAACCTTCGGTCGCGCCACAACAAGGATTATAATTATTCGGCATGCGACCATTGGAATCGTAAAATAACTGGAGGGCAGTTGAAATGGAACGAAAATCAGCCATTTTTCTTGCATCTCTTGCTTTCGCACGAGCTGTATTTAAACTTGCCAACACAACACTAGACAGTATTCCGATAATCGCAACAACTACAAGAAGTTCTATAAGTGTGAAACCGCTAGAAATATTATGAAATTTTTGTGTATTTTTCATATAATGATTATGGTAAAAATTGCGGTTTATTTTCAAAATTTCCTTGAAGAGTTCTTGAACTATCGCTATCACTGCCAAAAACCAAAAACAACGAGATAACTATCGCCAACACCACAAATCCAATCAGAACATAATTTGCTTGTTTTTCATCTTTGACATATCCACCGGAATATTTAATAACCCACTCTACGATTTTTGGTGTTGAAGTTTGAAAAGACTGAGCAGGTTGTCGAAACTCCTCACCCTCAAACACTATTTTCGATGGTTCATTGTTTTGGTTCATAACTTTATATAAATTGTGTTGCAGATTTAGTTTTCTGCAACTACTTCTATTGTACTACTATCACCCCCATATGGCTATATGTTGTACGCACACTAGCATTGCTCTATACAAATTGTTATAATATTATTATTATAATAAGTTAATCTATTTATTTTTTATGGAAACTAAAGGAATTAAAGCAAGTGTGGGAATGGCATATGGAGAAGATTCGTACGCTGTCGGTGTAAATGCATGTCAGGATGCGATAGAACAATTAGGGGACAATAGTCCGGACCTATTGCTTGTTTTTGCTTCCGTCAAATATGACCAAGAGAAAATGCTACATGGGGTACGATCTGTAGCTCCAGATGCACTTCTTGTCGGTTCATCAACCTCCGGGGAAATCACAACAGAGGGACCTTTAAAAGAAAGATCTGTCGCTGTTATGGCGATAAAATCACCGGAAATAAAATATTTTGTAGGTGTCGGACAAAATATTTTGGAAAATCCACGAGAAGCAGGAAAATTTGCAGCAGACAAAGTAAAGGAACAAGTCGGTGACAGTCTCAAAGCTTTCATTATGATTCCTGATGTGTTGGTAGGTAATGGATCCGACATTGTTCGTGGAGTATTAGACTCCCTTGGTGCTCATTTCCCTGTTGTTGGTGGTGCGTCGGGAGATGATTTCGCATTTAAAAAAACATATCAGTACGTAAATGACAAAGTATATTCGGGTTCAGTCGTTGGACTCGGACTCACTGGTAATTTCAAGATGGGCATCGGAGTCAAACATGGATGGATCCCAGTGGGTGAGCCAATGAAAGTTACAAAGTCGAATGGAGCAGTTATTCATGAAATAAACGGTGCCCCAGCAGTTAAAATTTACGAGGATTATTTTGGCGTGGAAGAAGCAAAAGTGTTGCATACTGAAGTTTTTGCAAAACTGGCTATCACGTATCCTCTCGGTATGAAAGTTGTGGGAAGCGATGAATTATTAATAAGAGACCCTATCACAGTAGATGAACATGGGTCTATTACTTGCGCGGCAGAAATTCCTGAAGGGTCAGAAGTGCGTCTGATGGTGGGTAGTCGTGAAGAAGCTGTAAAGGTGGCGAGGATTGCTGCGGTGGATGCAGTATCTCAATTGAACGGCAGTATTCCTAAAGCTGTTATAATATTCAACTGTGTGGCCCGCAATAAACTCTTTGGCGATAAATCTGGAGACGAAATAAATGCTATTCAAGAAGTAGTCGGTAAAGAAGTCCCCTTGATTGGTTTTTATACTTATGGCGAACAGGCTCCGCTCGGAGGAGAAGTTAGAAATATAGAACGATGTAACTCGGCGTTTCATAATGAGACGGTGGTTATTTGTGTTTTGGCTGATTAATTATGTCTTCTGTTTCCAAAAAACCAATCAAGAATGGAATACTAAACAAGCTACTCGGAAGACTAGGCCTTGGAATATTTTCGTTATCCGAAATAGAAAATCTGGAAAGTAAAATACAAAAATTTGAACAGATTACCGCTGATTACAACATAGGCACAAAGCTTCTCATCAGGCGAGATCTCGAACTTTCTCGAGCAAATGAAAAACTTCAAAAACTTGATGAAACCAAGTCGAACTTTATCTCAATAGTTGCCCACCAGCTTCGCACGCCACTTTCTGGTATCAAATGGACTATATCTATGCTTCTCTCTGGAGACATGGGTCCGCTCAATAACGATCAAAAAACATTTTTAATGAAAAGTTCTGAAAGTAATGCCCGCATGATTTCCCTCATCAATGACATGCTGGTTGCCGATCGGATTCAGTCTGGTAGGATTCATTATGGATTCAAACATGTTGATATCATTAATCTTATGGACAATGTTCTTTTTGAAGTCAGTCCACAAGCCGTGAAGCGCAACATTTCTTTTGAATATAAAAATAAGTTTGAAAATCTGCCACAAGCATATGTAGACCCTGAGACCATGCGCGCGGTTCTACAAAATTTGCTAGAAAATGCGATTAAATATACAATAGAGGGAGACAAGATCGAGATAGACGTAAAAAAAGATGGGGACTATTTACTTGTTTCGATTAAGGACAATGGTATCGGCATACCAAAAGATCAAGCCAAAGATGTTTTTCTAAAATTTTTTAGAGCGCGTAATGCTTTAAAACAAGAGACGGACGGTTCAGGACTTGGTTTATATATCACAAAAACTATTGTTGAAAAAAATGGCGGGAAGATTTGGTTTGAAAGCACAGAGGGCAATGGGAGTACTTTTTATTTTACTGTTCCATTACAAGAAAATCATTAATAATATATGAAAAAAATTTTAATAATTGAAGACGATTTACTTTTAGGAGATGTCTTGACTCAAAAGTTAACATCCGAAGGATTTGAGGTTGTACTTGCATCTGATGGCTTAAAAGGATACGAAAAGATAAAATCTTTTAAACCAGATCTGATTTTGCTTGATATAATTCTCCCTACAATGAATGGTTATGAGATATTGGAAGGGAAACAAAAGGATCCAGCGATGGCTTATATTCCGGTGATTATTATTTCAAATTCTGGGCAACCAGTCGAAATCAATCGCGCACTTGCGCTCGGAGTCAAAGATTACCTCGTCAAAGCCCAGTTTGATCCCGAAGAAGTTTTAACCAAAGTAAGAGCTCAATTTGGAAAAGAGAAAGAAATTGTAAGTTCCATAAAATCTCTCGAGAATATTATGAATAAGGAAGAAAATCTAGTAGATCTCAAAGGCAAGAAGATAATGTGGGTAGAGGATGATCAATTTCTTAATGATATCATTGCCCGCAAGCTGTCTCTTACTGGATGTGTTTTTTTTCATTCCACGGAAGGTGAAGGGGCTTTAAAAAAAATAAGCGAAGAAATGCCAGATATTGTCATGCTTGATATCATCCTCTCTGGTATGGATGGTTTTGAAATTTTACGCAGAATAAAAAGTGATCCGAAAACCAAACACATACCAGTTATTCTCCTGTCTAACTTAGGACAAGATAGCGATATCGAGAAGGGTAAAAAGCTTGGGGCAGTGCGTTTTATGATAAAAGCCACTGTCACTCCTAACGAAATAATAAGTCAAATAAAAGAGGTACTGACTAGTAACAAGGACAACCATTAGTAAAGAGCGAATAGCTTATTAAATATATTACCTTAATCGCTCGCATATTCACCTACTGCCATTTCTTCTGGTGCTGACAGAAAAAACGCCCGAAGGCGTTTTTTCTTTTGCGCGGCTGATGGGTGCTGACCCCACGGCCTCCCACGTGACAGGCGGGTGCTCTACCGTTGAGCTACAGCCGCAAGCGCATATATTTTTCTCAAAATAGCTTCCTTCCTTTAAAGGAACAGCTTATTCTTACGAATACTGTTATTATACATTACTTTGTATAAAATCAAAGTGTCTTTACCACTATATTTTAGATCAAATCCCCTTTCTTTTTCAACTAGAGATCCGCCTAAAATTCTATATTTACACAAAATATTTCTCAAAGATATCAAGAATTCTAAACTTCCGGAAGTAAGATAAACTAATGAAAGTATTTTAATTATTTCCTTTGTCATTAATTCTCCAATTATACATAAAACAAATAAATTTCAAAGAAATCTTTGTTTTCTTGTGTCGGGGGTGGGGCTTGAACCCACGACCTGAGGATTATGATCCCTCTGCTCTACCAACTGAGCTACCCCGACATAAAACTCAGAATAGCATTATTATGAGCTTTTTTCAAATATTTGGTTGCGAAAATAATAATTTTACTATAAGATTACAAAATAGCGGGATAGAGAAGAGGCATCTCGTAAGGCTCAT
The DNA here is from genome assembly GCA_943354905.1 of Candidatus Nomurabacteria bacterium. Classification (GTDB taxonomy): domain Bacteria; phylum Patescibacteriota; class Minisyncoccia; order Phycocordibacterales; family UBA9973; genus UBA9973. The sequence continues at coordinate 22,448 of CALRDL010000007.1, read as the reverse complement.
AACCTTAAGACTCTGGTTCGATTCCAGATCCCGCAACAATAAATCCTCCTCTCCTTTGCAAGGAGAGGATTTGAGGTGAGGTTCTAGATAAACCCATATTGGCGAAAAATCCCTTCATATAAAGCGACAACTCTTTTTGCTTCATGATTTGAAAGTTGAAATTCAACACCTTCGTGGGCTATTCTGTTTCTTATTGTGTGCACCTCCCAAGCAGTACTCAAACTACGAAAATTCCCTTGATTGGCTCCTTTTAATTTATCTCCGAGACTCTCCCCCTTAAAACCAAGCTGATCTAAAAGTTGTTCAAGCATTGAATCCGCTTCAATAATAGCCAGCTTCCAATCACTTTCATTATTTGAATAGAGATAGTTTACAGATGTGACCCAGCGTGGATTCGTAGATATTTCTTTTTCTTGTCTTGCCTTTTTTTCCTTTTCGACTTGATGATGAGCGTATTCATGAATCTCATGGTGCAAGTGGGCATGCTCTTTCTTTCTTATCTCAAACATTCGTATCCAACAATAAGAAATGATTGTTAGAAAAAATATAGCTAAAAAATATAAAATACCATGAAAAAGATCACTCAATCCATACAGTAATGTAGGATTGGTAATATAGCTATAGACAGAAATCTGTTTATCAAATAAATAATCCGGATTAAGATATTTAGTATCTAAAAACGTTCCCCCTACTATGGGATTTTCTAACCCGCCCTGAGCAAGTAAAGTTGATAAAAATGTTAGCATACGTGCTTATTATACTACAAAAATATTATTCGAGTATTATTCTTGATTGTCTTTTATGGATTCAAACTTTTTTCCAATTTCAAAAAGCATTTCTTCTGCCCCATGTGATGCCATAAATTGAATTCCAAGTGGTAATTTTTTTCCTGCCTGCGCAGGCAGGCCTTCTACTTCTGAAAATCCAGATGGTATCGAAATAGCAGGCACCCCGACGATATTTGCAGTGATAGTAAAAATATCCGCCAGATACATAGAAAGCGGATCAGTTTTCTCTCCTATTTTCCAAGCCACAAACGGTATAGTGGGAGTAGCAATAAAATCAACAGCCTCGAAAGCCTTCGCAAATTCTTGCTTTAACATAGCTCGAATCTTCTGAGCTTTTCCATAATACGCATCATAATATCCAGCAGAGAGAACGTAAGTTCCAATTAAAATTCTACGACGTACTTCTTTACCAAAACCTTTTCCTCTACTATTTTTATAAACATCCCAGAAAGTTTTTCCATCAGCACTATAACCATAGCGCATACCATCTATACGGGAAAGATTAGTAGAAGCTTCTGCTGGCATGATGATGTAGTACACAGCCAATGCCATATCTATATTTTTTATAGAAATATCTACAACTTTACAACCCAGAGATTGTAATTTTTCCATGGAATACTTGAAATTTTCTTTGACTTTTTCATCCACTCCTTTTGCATTTACTAAATCCCATGGCACTCCAATTGTAATTTCTTTTTTCATGGAAACTTTCGGATATGTGGTATCTGTGATGGTGGTACTATCTAAAATGTCACTTCCAGAAATTGCGTTTAAAATAATTTCTGTATCCTCGACATTCTTCGCAGCTGGGCCAATGCAATCGAGCGATGAACCTAATGCCATCAAACCATACCGAGATACTCGCCCATATGTCGGCTTCATTCCGACTATTCCGCAAAATGCAGCTGGTTCACGCACAGACCCGCCAGTGTCAGAGCCAAGTGCTCCGAGTGCCATGTCGGAGGCGACTGCTACGATCGATCCACCCGAAGAACCTCCCGCTACTCTACTTGTATCGTGTGGATTTTTTGTCACACCGTATGCAGAGTTTTCTGTCGAACCACCCATAGCAGAGTCATCCATATTTGTACGTCCAAGAAAAATAGCACCTTGTTTTTTTAATTTTACTATGACAGTGGCATCATACGAGGCGACATAATTCTGCAATATAATCGAAGCTGAAGAAAATGTTTTCCCACAAATTAAAATATTATCTTTAATAGCAAGAGGAATACCGAGCAATGGACTCGACTCACCTTTTGCAATTCTCTCATCAGCACTCTTTGCTTGTTCTAAGACATCATCAAAAACTTCAAGATATACATTTAACTCTTTATTTTTAGAATTTATTTCATCCAAATATGCTTGGGCAAGTTCTACAGCCGAAAATTCTTTGGCATCAAGTGCTTGTCGTGCTTTTTTAATTGTTAAATTTTTTAAATCAATCATTATAGTATCTTTTTCACTTTCAAAAATATACCATCCCCGCCCGAACGACTGTTCAGTCGGGCGGGTTGAGAATTTGGAAATTGTTCGACAATAATATCTCTAGAAAATTCTCTTAAATCCTTTGTGTCTTCTCGCCATATATTGTGTATTGGGTACTCAGCTTCTATGTCTCCTACATCTACAGATTCTATTTGTTTGACATAGCCTAAAATCCCCTCCATATCATGAAGCATTGCCTCCTTTTCTTCTTGTGAAAGCTCGAGTTTTGCAAGCTCTGCTAGATTTTCCACATCTGATATATTCATATTTTGAGTATAACAAAAAATCAAAAAAATGAAAGCTCTATATTTAAAAACAACTCAGATAATCTACGTGATAGCGTAGATATGGGTAAACTCTTAACCTATTTCAAAAACTGCATCAGCAGACCTTTTAGGTTGATATAATAAATTATATCTTTGTAGTGCAATAATAACCTGCCTGAAATAAGAATCTGAATTAGTTTCCTCGATATATTCATCACCCCATTTTTTCTTTTCTCTTTTTATCCTTTGTTCATTTATTTTAATAGTATCTCCACTCAGATAAATTCTTTTGTCCCAAAGTCGGTCAAGAGGTAATTCTGGATGAAACATAAACACACCCTCTACCACCATTATATTTTTTGATAAATCGAAAGTTTTTTCTATATCCACTTTACCCGAAATAGGATTATAGGTATTCACTTTATAATATTTTTCATTGTTCCTAAAAGCATTTACTAAATCTTTTAATTTTTCTATGTCACACATCTCAAGTTCAAATACTCTTGATTTATCAGAAGCTCTAGAGAGTTTTTCTTTCACAACTTCTCGAGGAAATAAAAAATCATCTCGATTTACAGCTATAATATTTGAATTAAGAGAAGATAAATTATTTAATAAGGTAGTTTTTCCGACACCTGTGTATCCATCGACAGCTACCACCAACTTCACCGAGTCTTTAGCCCATAGTATGATTAATTTATTTACTTGCTCTGCTAGTTCTGAAAAGGTCATCTGTTTAGTAAAAATTATAGTTAATTACATCAAAACCTAGATCAAAAATAATTTAATTCACTCGTCCTTCGTCCACCCTCTCCGAAATTTGGAGAAGTGCTGGGGTGAAATTACTTACCAATCAAAGCTTTAACTCTCTCTTCCACAGGTGGATGAGTGGAGAAAAGTCCACCTATTTTCTTTCCTAGACCGAATCCCTTCACCTGCCCGACACTCTGACGCGAGTCCTGCGGGCTGGGGTCAGCTATATATAAATGTGCAATAGCCTTTGACTGGCGAGCCATAGGATGACTATGTTTAGAAATTTTTTGTAGCGCACTTGCCAAACCTTCAGGATAACGAGTAAGTAATGCGCCAGAAGCATCCGCCAAGAATTCTCGTTTGCGAGAAATAGCAAGCTGAATAAGTAAAGCAAAAATAGGAGCTAGAATTGAGAGAATAATTCCGATAAGCATAAAAATTCCGTTGGCTTTATTGTCGCCATCTCGATTCCCACCAAAAAATAAACTCCGAGTAAACACATCCGCCAGAAGAGCAATAAATCCAACGAGCACCACGACTACAGTCGAGAGCAACATATCACGGTTGCCGATATGTGAAAGTTCGTGCGCAATAACACCTTCTAATTCTGATTTATCTAGAATATTGAGTAACCCAGTTGTGGCTGCTACTACAGCATGATCCTTGTCCCTGCCTGTAGCGAAAGCATTCGGCGCATTGTCTTCAATTACGTAAACTTTCGGCATTGGCAAACCCGCAGTGATGGCAAGATTTTCCACGTTGGTATATAGATCAAAATATTCTTCTCTTTTGGCAAGTTTAGCGCCAGCAAGTGTGAGAACAATTTTATCCGAAAACCAATATGAAAAAAAGTTCATCAAAATACTGAATCCAACGAAAAAATACAAAATGTTTGGATTGCCGTAATAAAAGCTAAAGAACCAACCGAAAAGAATGACTACGATGAAAAATATGGCCATCAAGAACCAAGTTTTTGCGACATTTTGAGATTGATGTGTATAAAGGGTAGCCATAAATTATTTTAGGGGGCATGCTGTACTTGACGGCAGAGTTGTTGTGGATCTACTGACACCAGTAGAATCTACACACCAATACCCGGAATCTTGAGGAAATTTTGTCCCTATTGCGTACGCTTCCATTATATTCTTGCAGACAAATTCGGTACCACCCGCATTTTCAATACTTGTCCGAGCATTTATTAATTCCTTTGATAAACAAAATCCTTTGTAGGTAGAAGTACTATCATAAAAAAGTTCTGCTTGAGCGCGCATAGCTGATAAATTAGCTTTTATTTCGGCTTCCTTTCCTTTTTCTCTAGCTTCACCAAGAGCTTTAGCTATTAGTTCCTGAAGATTCATGTGTTCTGCCGGAGCAATAATTGAAACTGGTTCATTCCAATCACTCATGATAGCCACCACAGTTATTTTAACTTGCTCAGTTTTAGCTGGGTCTGGGAGAACTCCAAAATTAAGAACAATCTTGTGAATCAATTTATCACTGCGACCAATCCATATTTCTCCTTTAAAATCTTTAACGTTATCCAATTCTTTAGAAAAAGAAGTGGGGTCAAAAGCAGTCAAACTAGAATCGTTCTTCCCTATCTCATTTATATATTTCTTTATAGATTCTAGATATGATCTGATGCCTTCTCGATCAAGATCAAAAGCAAAGTGATAGGATGATTCACCCCCGATAGTTTCTGGAGAAAAACGTTCTATCATTTTTATAAAGCTTGTTTTACTAGAGAGTTCGTAAATCTGTTCCTTTTGCTCGGAAGTAAGTTTATTAATTATACCAGGACTAATTCCAGAAAATGGGGCAAGTGGATTACTTACAACTTCACCATCTTTGGACTTATAAGGGAAAGAAATCCACTTGTTTTCGTAAGAGGAAATGTTGGGTAAGAATAAATCCAGACCACTCGGAGCTTTGGTCATAGAAGCATACACCACATCGTCCAATGCCCTAACTTCAATTGCAAGCGAAGAAGGATCTGCATCAAGAGAAATTACAGTAGAACTTTTAAAATTATCAGGGTCTCCCGAATCGTATGACCCTTTGACTGTCACACTAAGTTTTTTAGAGTTGAGCGGTGAAGGAAATAAGTTAATCATATCTTTAATTTCAGAAAAATCTACACTAGCAGTAACATCATAACCCCCACTAGTGGTAGCACGAGCCTTTTCAAAAGCCTGGGTAGTTAAACTTGGCAATGAGACAAACATCCCCGAGTAATAAGCGTAAGCTCCCCCACCTGCGAGACACAACAACAAAAACAGCCCAACAATTCCAAATATTTTTTTACCTTTCGATATTGGGGAGGTTGAAGACAAAGGAGAGAATGGCTGTTCCGTAGAATTATTTATTGTCGAAGAAGAAGTTGGGGTTGGTGCAACTGCTAGCGAGAGAGCATTGAAAGCTTCGGTTATATCCTCATCTACCCAGCCTGAGCCTTTTAAATTAGTAGTGATACCTTCACGACTAACATTCTGTGATAATTGTTGTCTAATATAAGCTATTATTTGTTCGTTAATCATAGAGTAAAGTTATTTTTTAAAATTTTACTTCCACTGGATTTTGAGCAACGTCATTGTCTGCTAGATCGAAGAATTCCATTTTCTTAAAACCAAACATCCCAGCTAAAACATTTGAAGGGAAAGATTCAATCTTAATATTTAGATCTCGCACGTTCGAATTATAAAATCTGCGCGCGGCTTGAACTTTATTTTCTGTATCAGAAAGTTCATTTTGTAAAGCTAAGAAGTTTTGATTCGCTTTTAAATCTGGATACGCTTCAGCGAGAGCAAAGATAGATTTCAAGGCGCCAGTCAACATATTCTCCGCCTCCGCATGCTCAGCAGTCGGGCCTGTAGCACCCATAGCCATATTTCGAGCTTTCGTAACATTCTCAAAAACAGTACTCTCATGTGTCGCATAACCCTTAACACTATTTACCAAATTAGGAATTAAATCATAGCGACGTTTGAGTTGAACTTCGATATCTGCCCAAGCTTCTTGCGCTCTGTTTTTCAGAGAAACAAAACCGTTATAAATAAATACAGCCCATAAAACCAAAACTCCTAAAATTATTAAAATGTATTTCATACTACTATTATAACATGCAAATTATTATTTGCAAAAACGCCGCGTTTGATCTGGTTGGATCACACGCGGCGTTGATATGATTTTACTTCTTTTTTTTTACTATCTTTGCCATCTTACAGATGGTCTTTGTTAGAGGTTAGCCCTTGGGCCCGCCGTTCACTTCCACCTTTCTCTCGAAAGTGGTCGTGCCACAGCGACCGGCGGAGCAAATGGTGATAGTCGTGGGTCCGGCCGGAGGAAGATACGTATCAGCCGGGAAGCTAAACGTATTGCCAACAGTCGGCAAAGTTGTAATAGCCGATACCCCAATAACACCACGCCCCAGAATCACGACAGCATCTTTGGGAAGAGTTGTAATTCCGATCCGGTATCGTCCATCCTGTGGAGAGAACGATTCGCCTAAGACCTGAACCCTGAGACTGCTGGTTGGCTGAGGCTGGTAAGAATTTACTTGCACCGCAACCTTCTCCACGCGACCCTTGTCCACCCTGATGAGATCGATAGAACAAGGTGGTTGAAAGTTCGGGAGACCGGTCGACAGTGCCGCGCTATCGAAAATAAGCAGGGTCATACTCTGGGGCTGATTCGGCTGAGCCCTATCAAAGAACAACTCAGCCAGTGGCATCGCGTCACTCCCACCGCAGGACTTACCCTGCGAAATATAAGAGCCAGACTGCGAAGCAACAAGCCATACTTTCCTTCCAACCCCGTTCGGCTCCACTTCCACCACGAGCCCTCCACCCGTAATCGATGGTGTGTCATCTGGAAGCGGGAACGCCGCCGCCATCCGATCGGCCTGGGACACTTTCTCGCCCCGAGCCATCACCGAAATCGTCAAAAACAAAACCGCCGTCAAAACATACTTCATACTTTTCCTTTTCCTTTTCCTTTTCTGAATCTAGAATCCCTTGACTGGGCGTTCTATATTCTTTGTAAGTATATCACAAAAAGATTCCTTTGTCAAGCCACTGTACAGTTAACCATATGAGGTGACACTTTAGGCTTATTTTTTATAGGTATTATTTCTTATTCTGCCATTCTTCCACCAGAACTAAAAGAGGTGAGGCTAAAAATATAGAAGAGTATGTGCCAAAAAACATCCCGGTAGTGAGCATAATTGCAAAATATTTAGTTGAAGCTGGGCCGAAAAACACCAAAGCGAGAAGCACGAGAATCACAGTCAATGAAGTACTGATAGAGCGTGCATAAGATTGATCGAGGCTACGACCTACTATTTCACTAAAATCTATAACCTTTAAGGAAGACTGATCTCTTAAATTTTCTCGAATACGATCAAAAATAACGATAGTGTCAGAAACAGAAAGTCCGAGGATCGTCAAGACAGCGACGACAAACAAAGTATCTACTTCTACTCCATAAAAATGTGAAAGCACAGAAAAAATACCTACAGGTATAAGTACGTCATGCAGTAATGTGACTATAGCTATAAGACCATATCTCCAAGAAGCTACGCCCTGGCGACCGATGGTGGACAGGTGGGAAACTTTTCGAAAAGCAAATGCAATAAAACAAATGATAGCTAAAGAAACTAAAATGATAGCCACTATCGCCTTTCTAGTAAGTTCTTTGCCGACAGAAGGACCGATAGAATTAAAACTTTTTTCTTCAAGTTCATTTTGTCCATCTCTGGCAAGAGTTTCTAGAACTAGAGAACGTTCACTGTCGGTTAAATCACGAGATTTTAATATATATCCGAGATCCCCAGTAGGTTGAACAAGGATAGAACCTAAATTGAGTTCTTCAATATCTTTCATTAGCGCGTCTTGATCTGGACGCTCCATTTTATATACAACTTCGAGATAAGCACCGCCCTTAAAGTCGATCCCTATATTCAACTTAAAAACAAACAGTGAAATAATAGACAATAAAACTAAAACTATCGAGATGCTAATGAATATTTTTTTGTATTTTATGATAAACATGTGATTTTGCAAATCACGTCGCGTAAGTCCTTTTGACGCGACGCTTTTTAATTATTTTGATATACCTGAACTGAATAAAAATTTCACAACTTTGCCTTCTCCTAATAAAATAAGTGCTGAAAGAAAAATCCTAGTGATAGTGATAGCTGAAAACATTGATACTACTACTCCCATACCGAGCGTCAACGCAAAACCTTTGATCAGAGATGTACCGAACCAGAATAAAATGAGAGCGGTGATGATGTTGGAAATATTTGAATCCCGGATAGCCAGCCAGGCACGAGAAAAACCAACACTGACCGCATCTTTGACATTTTTACCAGAACTCAATTCTTCTTTCACCCGTTCAAAAATAAGTATATTGGCATCGACAGCTATTCCGATAGAAATTATAAATCCAGCAATACCAGCTGCCGTCAGAGTGACTGGGATCAATTTAAAAAGAGCTAAAATTATCACAATAAAGATCATCAAAGAAACTGCGGAGACAAACCCCGGCAAACGATACCAAAGAATCAAAAAAAGAGTGATCAAGAGAAATCCTATGACAGTTGCCTTAACTCCGGCATTCAAAGCAGAGCCTCCTAAAGTCGCCCCGATGGTTTGTGTAGAAAGCAATGTTATCGGTACAGGCAAAGCTCCAGAATTGAGTCGGCCGACAAGTATTTTGGCTTCTTTTGCGGTGGAATCCCCAGTGATGGTGGCTTCACCACCGGAAATTGCTTGCTTAATCATAGGTGCATAAAAATCACTGTCGTTGATAACACCATCACCGTTAGTATCCACTATAGATTTTCCATCTAGAAAAATTGCTAATGGTTTACCTATATTTTCTTTTGTAATCTTTTCAAAAATTTTCGCACCCATATCGTCAAATTGTAGAACTATCACTGGAGCACGGGTATTTTGATCAAAATCTAAAATGACTTTCTTTAAATATCTGCCGGTGAGTTCAGTTACGATAAATTGAGAATTTATGTCCAATTTTATTTTACCATCCTTATCCACGGTTGCGGTCTGTGGGGTACCTTCTGGCGCTTGTATTTTGAATTCTAAAAGTGGAGTCTGACCGATCATTTCTATAGCCTTTTTTATATCTGTAACACCCGGTAAATCGACTATCAATTGTTCACCTGCCCCAGAGATAAAACTACTGTGTTGGACTTGGACTACAGGTTCAGAAACTCCGAAAAGATTGACTCGACGCTCGATGACATCTCGCAGTGCATCCATAGATGACACCACTTCACCCTCAGGGACAGCACTCAGATCAGCTTTGTATGTCAGATGGCTCCCTCCTGAGAGATCGAGACCCAAGCGAAATGGAAATTTCTTCCAAAAAGCACCTTGGGATTCAAAATTCTTATTTAATCTAGGTTCAGTTTTAAAAACAAAAAATGCTACCCCACCACCCAAGATAAGTACCAACAAAGCTAGAACGACTTTTTTCCAAATTTTCTTCATAAAGATAAAGCTATTCTATACATTTTTTGCAAAGTATGCAACTAATGCGCCTAGAATAAATCCGGCTAGAATATCGACTGGGAAATGTACTCCAGCCATTATCCGTGCCAGACCTATCAATAATGCAAAAAATATAAAAACATAACCAGCTTTTTTGTGAAAGAAAAATATGGACATAGCTAAAGCCATATAAAAAGTCGCATGTCCGGATGGAAAAGCAAAACCTTGTTCGGGAATGAGCGAATTAACGCCCGACAACGCATCAAAAGGTCGTGGTATGTGTATAAATAATTTTAATAAATATGCTGAAATCCAAGCTAGTACTCCGATTAAAAAAGAACTCAGTACCTCCTTTTTCTTTTGCAAGAAAATTTGGAAAGGATTTTCAGCTTTCAAAACCTCGTGATGCATCAACAGAAAAACTCCAGCAAAGAAAATTACTAAATATGGAAAATAAACTGCAAAGAAAACAATCAATCCATCCAAAAGAAGAGATTGATGTGCGAAATTATAAAAAAAGAAAAAGATTGTATCGTTCATACAAATAAAGTTGATTTGTAGTCTATGAGGGAATTAAATTTCTGAACTTTCTATTAAATCTCGCAATTCATCTTCTAAGGCCACAATGTGACCATAATAGACTATATCTGGATGACTAGAAGCTGATGCAGCAGCATTATAAACTTCATTATTTCCAAACTCGCCTCCTGTAATCGAAACAAGAGTGTTCCAATGGAATTTTACAATTGGAGTTTCTTCTCTTAGTCTTTCGAGTTCTGCGCGGATTCTTTCTAACTTTGGTTTTAAATTTTCGATTTGCTCAAGTTCTAATCTCACCTTTTTTGGTCCTCCTTCGTTCATAATTTTAATTCCCTGCTGATTGACCGCAGGTATACATTATTACTTTTAATAATTAACGACTAACTAAGTATACCATACCCCCAATAAATACAAACACACCCACAAGTCCGACTTGTGGCTTTGTGGCTAATTTTCTTTAAATTTTATCCAATCTAAAATTTCTTTATTGAAATCCTTAATAGGAGAAAAATATTTTGGAAAATTTTGAATATCTATAATTTTTGATTCCTTGCGATAATTAGGATAAATATAATCAATATAACTACTCCACTTATAATTACTCAAAAATTTTAAAGTTTTTTTAACATCTCTAATCCCATATTCCTTCCACCTAGAATCAATTATTTTTATTGGATTTAAATGAATATAAGAAAAAAGATATTTTGCTTGATTGTCTTTCGACACATGAACAGATTTAAATTTACCCTCAAAAAGTCCACCAGTACGTCCATATTTTGCGTTAAAATATTTTACATAAGCAGTAGCAACTTTTCTCATGAACTCTGAAATACGATTTCTTTTTTCATCTTTCCACAAGTCCGACTTGTGGCTAGTGGTAATATAAATATGAAAATGATTGGGCATCAAAACCCAAGCACCGATACAAACTATGATTTCCTCTCTATTGAAATCAAAAGCATCAATACCGCGATCTACAATATCATCTTGAAATCTAAAACCCTTATAAGTATTACAACAATAAAGGCATTTAATAAAATATTTATAATCAGCTTCATCGAGAAAAATTTTCTGTTTACTATTTCCTCTGTTGTAAATATGATAATACTCCCCGTCCACTAAAGGAACTTTTCTATTTGACATTTATACATTATATACAAAACATACTCTAGCCACAAGTCGGACTTGTGGCTATTTTTAGAACGTTATTCAGAAGCATAGCCACCGTCACTGGTCCGACTCCGCCGGGTACAGGAGACACGAAGCCAGCGATGTCTTTCACAGATTCCAAATCTACATCCCCAACGATTCCACTCCCATATTCCGAAGTCCCAGCATCGATCAAGATCGCACCACTCTTTATCATATCACCTCTTATATATTTTCCTTGCCCCATGCCAGAGATTATAATATCTGCATCTTTTATTAACTCTGTTTTGTTTGGAGTCTGGTTAGTAATAATATCTGGATTCAATCCTTGAAATTTTAGAAGTGCAGTGACGGGTTTGCCTACCAACATCCCCTGCCCCAAAACAACTATTTTCTTATCTGATAAATTTAAATTGAGAGAATTTAATAATTGCATACAAGCTAACGCCGTGGGGAATCCTATCTCGCTCTTTCCACTATAAAATCTTTGACTAGTAATAGTACCGAGACAATCCACATCAAGACGAGGATCGATGGTGTCCAAAACCATTTGTTTATCTAGATGTAGAGGTAATGGTAATTGCACAATGATCCCGCACATATTTTCTATCTTATTTAATTTTTTTATTTCTTCGATCAATTCTTCGGTAGTTATATTTGAAGGAAAATTTGCAGGATGAAAATGTATGCTAACTTTTTCAGCTTTACGAGCTTTCATGCCGACATATTGCACACTCGCCGGGTCATCTCCGATCAAGACATCACAAAATATTGGAGTAAAAGACAACGCCTCAACTTCAGCTTTTATTTTTTCTAAAATCTCCAAACTTAATTTTTTTCCATCTATAATCATAAATTTTTATTTATAAAAATTTTTCCATCAAACTCCCCCTGCTAAGGGGGAGTGCCCTCTAGGGCGAGGGGGTCTTTCTACCACTACGCTCCCAGAAACTCATTTTGCATTTTGTCTCTATGTGCGATTCTGGCATATTTCCTCATACTCATCAAAATTCCTAACCCTGCAAACTCAACCAAAAGATGTGAACCTCCGTAACTCATGAAAGGTAGTGGAATACCAGTCACAGGCAATAAACCCAAATTCATACCGACATTTATGAATATATGACTCATAAAGAAAATGGCAATACCCATTCCAAAAAGCATTTCGAAATTATGCTCTCCTTTATTTGCATAGTAAAGTACCCTCCATATGACAAGTCCATAAAGTAATAAAATTAAAACTGAACCAATAAAACCCCATTCCTCGGCATAAGCAGCAAAAATAAAATCAGATTGAGGTTGAGGAAGAAATTTTAATCTAGATTGAGTTCCAAAACCAAGTCCTTTGCCGGTCACTTCTCCACTACCCACCGCGATGGTGGCTTGGAAAGCATTGTAACCAGTACCATGAATATCAGCTAATGGATTAATGAAATTCACGATACGAGCCTTTTGGTATGGAGCAAAAATAAAAAACCAGAAAATTATAAAGATCATGATTCCACCTGAAAATACAGCGAACAAATGGGTCTTGGAAATACCTGAGACGAGCACCATACCTAGCCAGATTAAAAATATTATCATCGCTGAACCAAAGTCTGGCTGGAGCAAAACAAGCACAAAAGGCACAAGAGCGTAAAATCCAGAAATAAAAATATGCTTTATGTCTCTGATCTCGACATGTCGGCGAGAGAAATATTTTGCCAATATTAAAACCAAAACCAGCTTCATCAGATCAACCGGTTGAAAAGAAAAAAATCCAAAATTAAACCAACTCTGGGAACCATTTGAAACATATCCCACCACAAAAAGCAGAAGTAGGATCCCAGAGTTGAAAAGATAAATACCTACGAGTGTCTCGGTACGTTTCAAAAAACGAAAATCAATAAAAGAAAAAATGAAAAAGATAACCAGACTTATCGAAACCCAAATTATTTGTTTATTGAAAAATACTCCCCCATCTGCACTCGGAGCAAAGTTTCGCATCGTAACAAGCCCGAAAAATATTATCGGAAAGATAAAAAATAAGAGGAGCCAATCTATTCTGTTCTCTATTTTAGCTATCACGATATTACTTGAGGTCAAAAATATTATACATAGGTATAATCTCTTTTGTTATAACTTTAGTAGTGAAAGCTTCCGGCCAAGTAAAAACAATATTCTTCTTTTCTTCTTTATTTAGTTCCTCCACATAAGTCCGACTAACAGAAACAGCATTTTTATCTTCATCATATAATATAGCGACTACATATACATCTGGAATAGAAAAAAGAGCATTATTTTCGACTACAAGAGATAAAACTGGACTCGTATCTTCATTTGACAAAACAACATCCGAAATAAATATTTTACCTTGATTTATTTTTTCTTCGGAGGCACTGATCCACTCTGGCACTTGTCTAAATTCAAAAGTCGTATATATAGGCACCGAATGACCCATCTCGATAGCTGGTTCGAATATTGCAAATTTCCCAAAGGGCGGAATGAATGTAGTGCCCTCTCTTTTGCCTATGTAAACATTATTTTTGTCGGCGAAACGAAATTTATAATTTATTTTTCTAACTGCTGTATTTTTGTTGTGATTGTCGACATAAGCAAGAGCATTGTAGCGTCCAGGAATGACCCGAAAAGCACGAGCCCAGAGAACAGACACGTCTTCTACTTGAAAAGTACAAGCTCGCACGCAAGCTCCTCCGCAATCCACCCCAAGCTCACTACCATTTTGTTTATTGTCAGTACAAGTCGGCTCGACGTCAAAATAAGAACGCAAGACCAAAAATCCAAAAATGGAAACTAGCAATAAAAGAATAAATATATAAAAAATCTGTCGTTTGAGAGCCCATGTCATAGAACTATTGTAGCATAAAAAAACCAGATTTTTTATTTGGTTTAATTTTAGAATCAAGTACTCGGTGCTGGCGACTGCCTACTTTTGCTATGAAAACTATCATCGGCTCAACAAGGCTTAACTTCTCTGTTCGGAATGGGAAGAGGTGTGACCCTTGCGACAAATCACCAACACTGAAAACTCGATTTTTAATATCGTTCTTATATTTTCTTCGACTAACAAAGTCAAAGTTGTGGTTTACAAATTTCTTAACAGGAATCGAAACATTAGTACTTCTCAGCTGAACGCATTACTGCGCTTACACTTAAAGCCTATCAACGTGATCATCTCTCACGGTTCTTAACGATTCCTAATCTTGAAGCTGGCTTCCCTCTTAGATGCTTTCAGAGGTTATCCATTCCCGACATAGCTACCGAGCAGTGCCCTTGGCAGGACAGCTCGTACACCAGAGGTCAGTTCACGCCGGTCCTCTCGTACTAAGCGCAAATCTTCTCAAGAATCAACGAGTGCAGTAGATAGGAGACCAACCTGTCTCACGCATCTACGTCCCAAATTACTTTGGGGATTGGACTATACATTCATACTTCCACTTTAAAAGTGTCAGCATGGTCGGTTTGTAGTCTCTACAAAGAAATCAAAATTTGATTTCTTCTCGGTGTTGTCCTCCTGAAAAATTTTCAGAATTGGATTCCTCCGAAAACCCCGACTTCTTTCTGAATATAAAATTCAGAACCGCCGTGTGCACAATTTAATGTACTTGGTTGTCTTCGATTAAAACAGTTCATAAGTTCATGAATTCCTCTGAGGGTTCAAACTGTACGAAATTCAATTATTAATTTCAAATTTCAAATTACGAATTAAATTCGTAATTGTTAATTGTCCATTCGTAATTGAGTTCCCAACGGTCTGAACCCAGCTCGCGTACCTTTTTAAATGGCGAACAGCCATACGCTTGGCAGCTTCTCCGCCGCCGCGCTAAGGTGAGCCGACATCGAGGTGCCGAACTCCGCCGTCGATATGAACTCTTGGGCGGAACTAGCCTGTTATCCCTAGAGTAGCTTTTATCCGTTGATCTTCCACCGCGTCTAATACGGGTGGTCGGTTCACTATGTTCTGCTTTCGCACCTGCTCGAGATGTACCTCTTACAGTCAAGCTAGCTTGTGCCATTACACTATCGGCACGGTTTCCATTCGCGCCTAGCTAACCTTTAAACCCCTCCTTTACTTTTTAGGAGGGTACAGCCCCAGTAAAACTATCCACCATATACTGTCTCAATACGTTTTTGCCATATTGGTTAGAACATGCCTCCGAAAAGAATGGTATTTCACTGACGAGTAGATTCCAGCCGAAACCGAAAACTTCAAACCTCTCCCATCTATTCTACGCAGTCCAAAAACATGCTCAATATAAAGTTATAGTAAAGCTTCTAGGGTCTTTTCGTCTAACTGCACTTAACCGGCATCTTCACCGGTATTGTATTTTCACCGAGCTGGTCCCCGAGACAGTTTTCCAGTCATTACACCATTCGTGCGCGTCGGAACTTACCCGACAAGGTATTTCGCTCTTCTATACCTAAGAAGGACTCTATCTTCGCCCCAAATTTTTTTGCAAAAATTTGGGGCGCTTGACGCTGGTCTCTCGTTAGCCAAGTTTTGACTGTCTATATATTACTATACAGCAGGTAGCATTCGAATAGTCTAATAATTTTTTAATTTAATTGTTTACCTTTTTCTACAACAGTCCCAGTCATTCCGCGCATAAACAAAATAAATTTTGATTGTGCACAGAACCTTAGGACCGTTATAGTTACGGCCGACATTCACCAGGGCTTATATCAATCACCATCACATATTGCTACATAACAACGTCGATATTTGACCTTCTGGCATTGGTCAGGTGTCACCCCCTATACATCCTCTTACGAGTTCGCAGGGAGCTGTGTTTTTGGTAAACAGTTGCCAGAAATACTTTCGCTGCGGCCCCCATCACGCAAAGCGTGATGAAATTACGAATTAGCAATTACGGATTACGAATTTAAATTCGTAATTAATAATTTGAAATTGTTAATTGCATCACACACTGTGTGATGGGGGCAAGCCTTATCCCGAAGTTACGGCTGCTTTTTTGCCGAGTTCCTTGGGGACCACTCACTCGTTCGTCTTGGTCTAATCGACCTGATCACCTGTGTCGGTTTGCGGTACGGATCTTGTATCTATAAGTTTAGAAAGTTTTCTTGGAAGCGTATTTTGTATCATTATCTAGTCGCGAACGACTAAACTTTTCACTTATCCCCGATTCACTATTAAAAGTAGCGTGCGGATTTTCCTACACATCATCTTTGATAAGCAAACTTCAAATCCAATAATGAGCGATACATATTTCACTCCGTCATTCCATCACTAAATACAAAAGTCAGGGAATATTAACCCTGTGTCCATCGAGTACGGCTTTCGCCATTCCCTTAGGCCCGACTAACCCTTGGCTGATTGACATTACCAAGGAAACCTTGATCTTTCGACGTGATGCGTTCTCAGCATCATTGCGGTTACTTGTGCCAACATTCTTACTTCCAAACGCTCCAGAGGCCCTCACGGGTCCTCCTTCACAGCAGATTGGAACACTCTCCTACCACTCGCCCTTCGATTGCTCTCAGGACGAATCCTCAAATTCGGTAATATACTTAGCCCCAATTATTTTCGACGCAAAATCTCTAGATGAGTGAGCTGTTACGCTATCTTTAAAGGATGGCTGCTTCTAAGCCAACCTCCTCATTGTTAAAGAAATCTCACCTTCTTGTCTTACACTTAGTATATATTTAGGGACCTTATTTAGAGATCCGGGCTGTTTCCCTTTTCACCAATGGAGCTTCGCCCCCACGGTGTAACTGCCGAGCTATGGTCTCTAGTATTCGGAGTTTGATAAGTTTCGCGAGATTGCTCCCTGTCGAAACTTTCCAGTGCTCTACCCCTAGAGAAAACACTCGACGCTAGCCCTAAAGCTATTTCGGAGAGAACCAGCTATTACCAGGTTCGATTAGCTTTTCACTCCTTACCACAAGTCATCCGAAGACGTTGTACGATCTACCGGTTCGGTCCTCCATAAGTCTTTCGACCTACTTCAACCTGCTCATGGCAAGCTCACCTGGCTTCGGGTCTTATGCATTCTACCCGTACAATAAAGTACAGTCGCGCTATTAACACTCGGTTTCCCTTCGGCTCTGCGGTTTTAGCCCGCTTAGCCTAGCAGTATGCATAAACTCGTTGGCTCATTCTTCAATAGGCACGCCGTAGCTCATCCGAGGACGAGCATCGACTCCTTGTAGACATACGGTTTCAGGTCTATTTCACCGCCCTAATCGGGCTGCTTTTCACCTTTCCCTCACGGTACTAGTTCACTATCGATCTTTAAGAATATTTAGCCTTAGCGGTTAGTTCCGCTAGATTCCCCCCGGCCATTCATGTCCTGGGGTACTCAAGAATAACAATAAAAGAGATAAAATATTTTCGCTCACAGGACTATCACCGTCTATGGTGTCGCTTTCCAGCAACTTAAGCTAATATTTTATTTTTTGACTCTTCTAGTAAACTACATTGTCATCTTACAACCCCCCTCGACTCGGCGCTTCGCACCTCGCTCGGGGCAAGCCCGCCATAATATTATGACAGGTTTACCCTGAGTGAGACACAGAGTGTCGAATCGAAGGGTTTGGGCTTCTTCCTTTTCGCTCGCCGCTACTAGGGAAATACATATTTGTTTCTTTTCCTCTTGGTACTGAGATGTTTCACTTCCCAAGGTATGCTCCTTTATCATAAAGATAAAGATTGTAGAGGTTTACTCTACAGGGTTTCCCCATTCGGAAATCTCCGGATCAAAGGTTGCTAAGCACCTCCCCGAAGCTTATCGCAGCAACGCCACGTCCTTCATCGCTTCTTAAAGTCTAGGCATCCACCGTACGCCCTTAAATTTCCTGTTAAGAAATTTATAAACCACAATCCCACATCACTGTGGAATAAAACAAATTCTTTAAAATTAATTATTTCTCTAGACCGCTCTAGTAATTAACCAAAAGAATTTTTCTTGTCTGGGTTCGAAAAGACCCTTGGCCGAATCCTTAGGAGGCGGCCTCTTAATTTGCCCGACAAGAATTAAATTTTCAAGGTTTCAAGCGTCCCGAATTTTTGAACAAAAAAACCGCCTTTTAGGCGGCTCACTGACAGAAAAAGTCTGTCCTTAGTAGAGCCGGCCTTTTAAACTGTTCCTTGTATTTATCATACTGATGAATAGATACTATCCTAAAGATAAAAAGAAGTCAAGCGAAATTTTAATAATTTCAACAACTTATGCTAAAACTTTGTCTTCTAAAACCTCGATCCTCTTGTCATAACTCATAACCGTTTCATGGATATCATCAACTTTGTCTTGTAATTCAGACAGGTCATTTTTAACGGATTTTAAATCTGTTTCGATGTTATTAAAATGAGTATTAGTTTCTAACTTAAAGAGTTCTAAATCTTTTTTTGCGCTCGCAAATCCAAGTTCTACTTCTTTTTTTGCAGCCACAAATCCAAGTTCTACATCTTTTTTTGCAGCCACAAATCCAAGTTCTACATCTTTTTTTGCGCCCGCAAATCCACCAGCAACCATTATTGCCAAATCATCGATCGTTATATTCTTTTTTTCTTTATTATTATCATTCACATAATTATTGTATCAACAACAAAAAAGATGTCAACCGCCACCCCAACGGGGCAAGCTGTAGACATCTTTTTTTTGATTTTATAAATTATCTATTTAGTTAACCTTGATTACAAGACTTCCCATCGACTGAACTGTAACCTGCAGAAGAAGAACAGCCATGGTAAAAACTAGCTACTACACTTAAAGATACTGCATTACTCAAAAGAGATGGTGGGTCTGCCTGTGTATTAACTTGAATACTGATACTGTGCGATCCAATCTTAATATGAGAAGGAACTATAAAACTAAGTTGTTCAGAATTTATGAAAGTTGTAGGTCTTCTAGTATACTGACTACCATCAAAACTATCAATAATAACATCGGCATTTGAATTAAAGTTTGCACCAAAGACATAAATCTTGTCATTAACTCTTGCATGTGAAGAATCACCTCCAATAGGTACATAAGCATTAGTCAAGGAATAAATTTTTGGAGTTGAATCGGTTACTGGATTTACATTCACTGTTATGCTTTGATTCTGGGACCGTCCATAATTGTCGGAACAATATAAAGTATAAGTGGTGGTCTTCTGTGGAGAAACATTTATCGAATCATTCAAATTAAACAAACCACTCGGATCACCTGGGTAAGTTAAATTACAGAATTTTGCATTTTTTGAAGTCCAAGAAATCTTTGAAGATTTACCTACGTCGATAATCGAAGGAACTGAAGAAAAGGACATAATTATATCAGAAGCTCCTCCACTTCCATCACAAGCTAACCCAGTAGTCGAACTAAATCCAGAATTTGATAAACATCCGGGTGGAAAATTATTTACAGCCGGATCTACAACCAAAGTAAAATTCCTTGTACTTGTAAGGAAAGGTGGTTTTGGATCACCATCAGTTTGGGAAAGAGATTTTGTTGTTACAGTAAGAGAAAAATTATAAGTTCCAGCTACTGTCGGCGTACCATTTATAATTTGTCCATAATCACTATGAGTCAGATATAGTCCAGGTGGTAAACTACCTGATGATAATGACCAATTAAAAAGGTTAGTAGAAACTCCATTGAATCTATTATAGCGATCTGAAACACCCAACATTCCTCTATAAGGATTACCGACTTTAGCGGGAGAGTAAGGGGATGATATTGTAATGGAAATACTCGAAGTTGTTTCACCACAAGCTTCCCCTGTTACAGAACTATATCTGGAACTCGAATTACATCCGACAGGATAATTAATATTTTGTGTTCTACATTTTTCTCCGGTCGTAGAACTATATCCATCATATGAGTTACAGCCACCTATAAAGTATGGAAGGCCTAGACCAACTGGTGCCACCACAGAACCTCCACCACAAGATATAGATTTTATTGTTGTTCTAGTAAATGAATTTACATAACCATCGTCAAAGATATTATTCGCTTTTTGAAAAGATTGAACTGCTTTTTTGGTAAGTAAACCAAAATATCCTGTCGGCTCAGAATTTAAATACCCTTTCGCTTGCAGAAAATCTTGCAAATCAGAAACTTCTCCATTTGTACTGGAATCTTTAGATCGATATCTCATATTATAAGAAAGACTCACACAAGTAGAAGAAGGATCTGAATCAACATCTTCTTCGTAACGTGGAACAAGAGCGCTAGAAATAGAAAGCGTAAATAATAAAACAAAAAGTAACCCAAAAACAAATTTGTATTTATTCATAATCCAATTATACCCCCCCCGACTCAAGAAAGCAAATCAAAAAAGATGTCAACTAGGATAACCTAGGACATCTTTTTTGGTAAAAAAACTATTTTCTGTAAACTAAAACCTACCGAATATCTCTGACTATCTGTCAGAAACTTCTTCGCTCAATTTCGCGATAAAGCGAGTTGCTGCTTCTTTCCCACCCAAGCCGAAAGCCAAGGCACCACCGATAGAAAGCATAGCGATAATACCAGTGAACAATACACTCATGTAGTATTCAGCTACTCCGAGTTGTCCAAGAGCGATAATGAAAGCAAAAATCCAAACAGAATATTTTGCTACAGCACCGAGCAAGTTTGCAGATGCAAGATTCATAGTTCTTGCAGAAGCAGTAGCCGCTTTAGACAAACCTTCAGCTACGATAGTAGCGATGATGAGCACAAGCGCCGCCACTATAACTCTAGGCAAGAATCCAAGAACGTCGTCTTTCAAGAAATCTGCGATGCTATCAAGACCAACGAGATTCAAAGATGGAAGCAAGAAAACAATAACTATAAACCATTTTGCAAGTTGTCCAAAAAAGTATCCAGTATCTAGACTCATTCCTGCTTTTCTAAAAAAATCATCAGCGCCGATAGAAACAAAAAGTTTGTCTACTTTGAGAGTAGTGAAAACTTGTTCTAAAGCACGTGCAATGATATTACCCAAAATCCATCCAACAACAAAAAATACTATTGCAATGATGAACTTCGGAGCAAACTGTACAAAACCCCACCACAAGTCTTGAAGTGATGCGTTGAAAACGTCACCCCATTTCATCCAAATATTATTCATGAATTTATTAAACATTAACTAATAATAAAACTTTAATTAAGGTTTCGACCCTGCCTGCGCAGGCAGGCTTGTAAAGTTCTACCCTTGATTATAGCAGATTCTAATTATTTACTAGGATTTCTTTAGAGTCTGTGTGGATAACTCTTTAGCTTGAAATACGATTTCGTTGTCAAAATCTAGAATATCTCGAACCAGTTTGTCATACATACTAAGTCTATAAATAAATTCTTTAATTTCGAATACAGCATAGACGAGCTCGACACCCATCTCAGCTTCGAGTTTTTTAATTCCTTCATCTATCTTCCCTCTCTTCAATTTATCTCCGACAATAAGCAAATCCACCCTAGAATCATTATTCTTTATAAAAGCACCTGAAAGAATAAGGAGTTTCAATCTTCCAGCTTTTCTAAAAATATTTAAAATTGTTTCTCTATTTAGACTATCAGAACGAACTAGTAGATCTTCAAATTCACTAGCATATTTAAAAGAATAATTAAAATACCAATCTAGCGAAATAGAAGACTTTTTTTTGACAAAACCAACAGAAGAAAGCAGATTTAATTCACTGCGCACAGTAGACGAATTTACCAGACTTCGTTTGACTATATCTTTATTTTTAAAACCCTTGCTCTTATTGAGTAAAAACAATCTCATTATCTTTATCCTCGAAGCATTACCCAGTATTTTTTCCAGAATTTCCATTTGTCTATTGTAGAACTTTTTAGAAAAAAGACAAGCTTATGTACAGTGTACAGTTAACCATATGAGGTGACACTTTGATAGAATTGGGGTGACAAAGGTTAACTATTAATATTTTAAAGGGCGAAAGCTTAAAAGCATATATGGCAAACAAAAATCAAAGTGCAGTGTATGGAAGCAAAGTAAGAGCAAAATGG
>CALRDL010000006.1 GCA_943354905.1 Candidatus Nomurabacteria bacterium | reverse complement strand
AGATATCGATATCATCTCTCCAACTAATTTCTGTAGAACAAAGCGACAACGAATGTGCTCAAAAAATGCAAATTAACAAGTCGAAATTATTTAAAAACTTCACTTTATGATATATTTATTTGAGTATCATAGTTGGATTAGAAAATACTGGGGGTGTACAGTTAACCATACTATTACGCACTATTTTTATGCAAATTAAATAAAACTTCTAATTTCCCTGCAATCTCATTTATATTTATATTATATATCTTTGCAAAATCTGGACTTACGTTAATTAATGTTTTTTGATTTAATCCTGGTTCTACAGTCTTTTTTGGGTCTTGTTCTACAGCCATAATTGGTAATTTTAATATTTCTTTTATTACATCTTTCCAATTTGGATTTTTAAATATTTTTTCTGAATACGCTACAGCTGTTTTATCGTTTGTTTCTAGTTTTCTGGCTGTGCCCGCCATTAATTCGTGTATATTCATTAACACAACCATCAATGCATATTGTGGATATTGCATAAAAAATGTTTTACCTGAAAGATGGAAAGCTCCCTGAAAATCAACAATTGGGCCAGGTGGTAAATGCCCATCAGTAGATAATTTTGCAAGCATATGTAGTTTTACTGCAGATAGTGCATCGGCATACATCATTTGACCTAATTCAAACCCCGTCATATGTGATGATATTTTTCCTTCGCTAGTTACTGATGGAAAAGAATGAAATTTCATATCCGTATATTTGTCTCTCTTAGTGATATCTCTTTGCTCTGTTCCTTGATAAGATGTGGATTGTAATTTCAAAATATTTTTTAAGTCTCTCGGATCTTTTTTAATAAATTCTGGATTTATTTTTAAAATATATTCATAATAATTTTCATAAAATTTTGGGGGTAAATTTGTAAAGTTTAAATAATCACTGGTATCCATTTTAACATTTTGATCATTTCGTCCATCTATTTCCCCAAATAGTATTTTTGGGTTTTTATCAATAATCCCCCTCATTAAAGTATCATAAGCACCATCCACAAAAAATCCTTTCCACCGATATTCTAAAGATTTACCAATATCGTTATCATGCAAACCTTCTATTAATGCGATAGAGGAGTTGGGGGCATATATTTTTATTAATTCTGTTCCATATAATTTCTGCCATCTTTTATGATGTTCGTATCCACGTAAAAAGATACCTACGCCTCCGGGAAGTCCAAAATAAACTAAAGAATGATTAATTTTTCCTAAAATCACATTTATTCCGGGAAATAATCCTTTTTTTTCCTTTCGTAGTTTCCTTTCGCTTAAAATTATACTCCTTTCTTTTTCTGGTAATGCCTCTATAAATTGTTGAAATGAAATTCCAATATTTCCTAGTTGTTTTTTTTCTTCTAGAGCATCTAGTATTTTATTTATATCTAAGGTTATGATGGGAGCATGTTCTTTTAGTCTATTTTCTCCCATACCAACATAAACACCTGGGATATTTGCGAATACTGTGCCTATAATTCTGTCTCTAGATACATCTTCTTCTGTGCGAAGCCCCCCAACTATTTCTCCATTTTGATGTCTGATATTTCTAGTTGTTAAACTGCTTGTCGGCCCAACAGGAATTTGTAAAGTATCACAAAAAATGGAAGCCATTTTTTGTACTGGGCTATCTTCGCCAATCTTTTCAGATATTCCAGCCATTACTTTATAGTAAAAATCAGGAGAAACAGGAGTGTTGGGAGTTTTAGGATATTCAATTTGAGAACTAAATTCTTTCATATTTTTTATTCCTCTTCTGCATTTCCCACTTCTCCGGAATTTAAAGATTCAATGATATCACCAATATATCCATCAAGAATTTTGGGTAAATTATGCCAAGATTTTTTAATACGATGATCGGTGACTCTATCTTGAGCAAAGTTATAAGTGCGAATCTTTTCCGATCTATCTCCAGAACCGATCTGTTCTTTACGTACTCCTGCATATTTCTTGGCCTCGACTTCTTCTTCGAGTTGTTGAAGTTTGGCAATCAAAATGGACATAGCCTTCTCACGATTTGCCAGCTGACTACGTTCATTTGTAGACCGCACATCTAGACCAGTCGGTTTGTGGATGATGCGTACCGCTGTCTCGACTTTGTTTACATTCTGACCTCCCTTTCCACCAGAACGAGAATATTCCATATCAAAATCTGCCGGATTGATCACAAAATTTACTTTTTTTCTAATTGGTAAAACTGCTACTGACGCAGTCGAAGTATGCACTCGGCCATTTTTTTCAGTGGCTGGGATTCTTTGCACACGATGCACTCCAGTCTCATAACGCATTTTATTATAAATATCTTTTCCTTTAACTTCAAAACTCGCTTCTTTGTATCCAGATAGATCGCTCTTGGATTCATAGTTTGTTTTCCAATTAAAACCTTGCATCTCACAAAATCTCTCATACATATGAGCAAGCTCCCACGCAAAAAGACTGGCTTCGTCTCCCCCAGCCCCAGCTCGCACTTCGATGACTATTTCATTTGGTGATTCTTCCTCTTCTTCTTTATCCTTCTCTAAAATATCTTCTACTTGCTTCTCGATCCTTTCTTTTTCTTCTTGAATAGTTTTAAGTTCTTTGGAAGCTAATTCATGTAAAGTTTCATCACTAGCGAGCATCTCTCGCACCTCAGCTTCTTCACGCAAAATCTTCTCGAGCATAAGAGCTAGATAATTTGTCCGGTGATCTTTTTTAAGTTCGTCCAGATCTAACATTTATTTCTTAGCTTTAATAGTCGCCGCTTTGCGTTTATTGAAACGTTCTACACGTCCAGCAGTGTCCATAATCTTTTCATTACCAGTATAAAAAGGATGGCATTGACTGCAGATTTCCATTGCGATATCAGGCATAGTCGAACCAACGACAAAAACTGCCCCACACGCACAAGTAGCCTTTGTTTTTATATCATATTTTGGGTGAATGTCTTTTTTCATGATTCAAATTCTTCATCATGATCCTGAATTAATTGAAGGATCATAACTTCCAGATATTATCACAAATCTACTCCGAAAGCAAATCTATATTAGCTTGAATCTTCGCCTTTAAATTAGCTACGCCTTTACTATAAGTACAACTAGATCCTCCTGAACCGTAATACTTACAAGCAGCTATATTTTGAGCACTTTGACTAGTGCCAAATCCTCCTAGATCTGTCAGATACATACTGGACGCCATAAACGCATCTTCTGGTGCCCAAGGGTTTGCATAATGACCCAAAGCCTGTTCGAGACGCTTTGCAAAAATTTTCCAAGTTGAAGGGATGAATTGAGCAGGACCCATAGCTCCACCCCAGCCCACGACTCCAGCAATAGGACAAGATACAGCAGTTTTGTATGTATCTACCCCGAGAGCAGTCGTGATCTCTGTGAATGGACCAACATCACGAGTAGGCTTCATAACATTCCAAAAAGGTGTCCCTGTATTTTTACCGACTCCGGAACCAGTCTCAGGATTTGTCAGATAACATTGACCGACATTTGCTCCGAGATTTGATTCTTGGGTTAAAATAGCGAGCAAGAAAGCTGGATCGATACCTACTTTAGCTTTAGCTTCATTCGCATATTTTAAAGCCGTACCAAAATCAATCTTTGTGGATATTCCAGCCAAAGGAAACAGAGCTACACGAATCTTGTCGGCTTGAGCTTTTTTTTGAATAGCCAATTTTTGGTATTCTGATTCTTGTTGTTTACTGACAGCTAAAAGAACTTTTTTATCAGCTTCACTTTGAACAATTTTTTTTTGAGCATTTTCTAATTCTGTTTTGGCGTCAGTCTCCGCATTTTGTTTTTTTTCTAGATCCTTTTTAGCTAATTCATTTTCTGATTTTATACCTCTTATCTGATCGGCAGATTCTTTGACTGCTTGTTTTATAACAGAATACGCTTCTATGTCAATATAGAAATTGGAAATGCTATCATCCGATAAAATCAGATGCACTATGTTTTCATCATCGAATTCATTTGTATGACGTAAAAGCTGAGCTAAGGATTCGTGTTCACGTTCAATCTTTTTAGACAATGACTCTATCGTCTTTACTTTTTCTGTTATGTGTACTTTGAGTTGAGCAATGACTAGAGATCTGGCTTTGATCTTTGCTTTTAAAGCATTGATCTGGCTAGTGAGATAATTCACATCACCTATCAATGTACCAGTTTGTTTTTGCTGTTGTTTTTGTAAATCCAGAAGTCTTATTAATTCAGCCTCAATATTAGCCAATTCATTTTTGCAATAATTCTTTTCACTTTCACCAGAAGAAGGAGTTAATTTTAAACAATCAAAAAATGCCTCAGTTTTGTGTAGAAAAGAAGCACCAAAAATAAACAATATAAAAACAAAAACTATGACTTTATTCGTGGTCATAGCTTTTATTATAACATATTTTATTAAAAAATTATTCCTTAGATGGAGCATCTCCCTCAGGCGCAACACCCTCCTCCTCTTTCTTGCCTTTCTTTTCTACTTCAATAGCAGATAGGTCAACAGGAGCGACTTCTTCTTCTTTTTCTTCAACTTGAGCAACAATAGAAGCTACGATATCAACGCCATCAGTGATAGCCACGACACCAGTAGGAAGTTTTATATCAGAAACTAAAATACTACTATCCAAACCTTCTAATTTTGAAATATCAGCCACGAGATTGTGTGGCAGACCAGCAGGCAAAGCTTCGATTTCTATTTCATGTAAAACTTTAACAAGGTTTCCAATACCACTCTTGACAGCACCAGAAATACCTTCAAAAACAACCTCAACTTTGACTTTGATTTTTTTCTTCATATCAATAGCCAAGAAGTCTACGTGGATGGGTTCGTCAGTAACAGGGTCGACTTGAACTTCATGGATAAGCACATCAATATCTTTACCCTCAACATTTACTTTGACAGCAGAAGATTCTCCCGCGTCTCTCCAAACTTTCTTAAACTCAATAGTCGGTACAGAAATAGAAGTGGTCTCCTCTCCAACTCCGTAAAAAACCGCTGGGATAACTCCAGATTTTCTTAGAACATCTAATTTTATACCGTTATTTCTCTTCGAAGCTTTGATTATAAACATAAAAACAGTATACAGAAAAATAATAAAAATGCAAATCAAATCTAACTACACTCTCTGACTAGACTTTGTGGATGATTTTATGTTCGATAGCGATATGGTTAGATATATATTCCTTGGTACCCCCCATATAATGAGTAGGAACTTTTTTCCCTGGATTAAAAATATTTTTCGGATCAAAAATATTTTTAATCCTCTTGAAAATATCCAAAATCTCAGATTTGAACATTTTATTTAGATACGGTGTGCGGATTATACCATCGTTGTGCTCAGCAGTGATAGACCCATGATACCTCTCTACTAAATCATAAACTTTTTCAGAAAGTTCCATAATGATTTTTTTGGTATCATTGCGTGAAAAATCCATGAGAGGAATAATATGAAAATTTCCATCTCCCGCATGCCCAGCTATAGTATATATCAGATCATACTTACTCAAAATATTATTCAACTCTGGAATAAATTTAGGTAAAAATTCTGGACGCACGATGATGTCGTCGATAAATGGTGCTGTCCTAGTACCTTTGACATGCCTCCGTAGTAAGCCAAAACTTTCTCGACGAATGTCCCAATATTTATTTGCTTCTGATTGATTTTTAGTTATACGAACTTGAAGTTTGAAATTTTTTATATTTTCTTCGAGTTTTATACACTCCGCATTTACTTCTTCCTCATTTTCTCCTGAAAATTCTACAAGCAAAATTAATTTTGGAAATCCTCCACCAAATAAACTATTAAACATCATAAAAAATTCTGGCAAAAAACTCCATACGAATTTCATCATTCCCACCAAACCTTTATTTTTTAAAAAATCTGGAAAGAATTTGACTGCCAATTTCATAGTCTTATCATCATAAGCTTCGATAGTTTCTGGATTTAATTCAAGTATCTCTCCAACTAAACGCCCGAGAGGTTCAAGATCGTTCATAAATATAGCGACAAGTTTGGAATATTTATTGTCCGGAATAATTTTAAAAGTTATTTCTGTGACAATCCCGAGAGTTCCTTGCGAACCCACTAATAATTTATTTAGATCGAAATACTTTTCTCTTGATCCCTCGATTGCTCTCGGGATGATTTCTTCATTTCGTTCAGAAATCACATTCCAAATATAATATCCGGCAGAATTTTTGTGTACTTTTGGTTTGGCATTTTTTATGTCACTTTCATTTTCTTTTATGAGGTTATATATATTTTTGTAAACATTTCCTTCAAAATCATTTTGAGATATTTTTTGCTCTAATTCATTTTTATTTAGAGATTTTACAATGTATTCATTTCCATCTGCAAAAATTACTTTAGATTCCAAAATATAATCCTCAGTCTTCCCGTATTTCAAGGTTCGTTCACCAGCAGAATTATTGCCAAACATACCTCCCATAGCATTAATACTTTTCGAAGCTGTATAGCAAGGCAAAATCAAACCTTTCTTTAAAGTAATTTTTTCAAAATCACGATAAAACATCCCGGGCTCGACAGTAATAGACCAAGAGGATTTATTAATTGGAAGCGGCCCCCCGATCAGCTTATTCATATATCGAGTAAAATCCATAATTATAGATTCACCGATCGCTCCACCAGACATATCCGTCCCCGCACACCGTGGAGTGATAGACAAACCGACTAGGTCAGCTCTCGTATTATTTGCATTTATCCATTTAATTAAATTTTTTATATCCTCTTTATCTTTCGGAAAAACCACAACTTTCGGTCGCACTTCAAGCAAACTCGCATCATGCGAATATTTTGAAAGCGTCTCCACCCCATCCTCCACCTCCCCCTTAAAAAATTTTTGAATTTCTTTTTTCACTAATCTATTATAACACTTCTTTTTGAAAACATTCCTCACAATATGGCTTATAACCATCAGATTTTTTATAAGATGAGTCAATTACTTTATTACACGCAAAACAATTCTCCTGATGAATTTGAAAATTATTTAAAATTTTAAAACGATTAATAATTCTCTGATACGGCGTATCTGTCGGTAATGGAATTTTATTTTGTTTATAAAATTCAACCTCGCGCGGAATAATTTTAAAAGGTTTTTTTGACTCTATGCCAAGAATAACAAGATTAAATAAGTCCTCTGTAACATCCATAATATTATCTGGCAACTCATCAACTGATATAGTTTTTAAAAATTTTATATCGACATCAACATCTCCTTGCCAATACAAACCTCGCTCTCTGGCTTCAGCTTCAGTCATTGGATAAATAATATTTGCAAAAGAACTGTTGTATGGGTGGGGAGCAAAAGACATTGGAAAAAATTCACCATATATATCGTCTTCGAGCATCTTAGTTTTTATATCATCTAAAACAACCCAATATTCTTCTGGAGAGTATTTTTTATTAAAAATTGTATACGAGGCATTCTTTATACCCACACAACCAAAACAATTATGACAATTATTAGATGACATCATATATTCACAATCAACAGATTCTTTGACAGCAAAGGAGAATTTTACATTAAAAGATTTATCCCCCGTATTTTGTGAACAAAAAATACGTTCCGCTCCTCCAGAATAACCCACATCCATTGAATCTTTTAAATTAACTACAGCAAAAGCCACATATCTTAGATTTTCACCATTTTCCACTTGAAAACATTTTTGGCAATTATTTGATGTGATAATATCGTCCCCAGAAACATTTTGTGATTGATGAACTCTCGTAGCCCGTACAGGGCTTATCCTTACTAAATCCCAAAACTTTTTTTGATATTCTTTATTCACTACCCGACTTCCTAGATCCACACTTGCTCTTCGTTTTTGATATTCTTCTTTGGAAAGTTGAACGTTCTCCCAGCAATAATTTTTATTACGAAGATTTACACAGCCAAAACAATTTTGACAATTTCTACAATCAAAAATAAAATCACAATCAATACAGTTTGAAGAAAAATAGGAATATTTTGTTTTAAAAGAATCAGTTGTGCGTATACTCTCAAATGCAATGTCGACTTTTTTTACAAAATAAGAATCAACAACGTGTCTAGATTTATAAATTGAGGAACCATACATCACATTTTCTGAATTTCTACCACCAAAAACATAATAACAATCTTTCATGTTTTTTCCATAAAAACTAAAGTCACTATTCACGCAATTTACTCCTCTACGAACACCGGGTTGAGGAATAATTTTTAATAAATCTAAAAATTGAGTAAAAAAAGGCTTATCGCTTACATCTCTACCATATGAAGTTGGATCCCAAACATCACTAAAGTATGTCTCATGATCATATGTGACCCACGGCATAACTGGCGCCACAGGTGAAATCATCGTATCCTTATGACCAGGAACATCACATTTGCGTTTGTATATATTTGAATAATTTACAAAAGAAAGTCGTCTCTTCTGTCTACATCTCGGGCAAAGCTTTGGTGCAGGAACTCGAAACATTTTATAAAAAACTATATCCTCACTCTCAATTTTAAAATCTTTTTTACAGTCTCCACAAATTTGCGTATGTGGAATAAGCTCATCTAAGATTCTACTCATTAATATATCAAATTTTGGAGTTTTACTCTGCATAAATATTTTATTCTAACATTCTAACGAACTTTAGAATGATACTTCCGCGTTTTGTTAATTTTAATCTGACAGATCTAATATCATTTCTTTTAATAACCAAACCAGATATCGCCATTTTATTTACATGTGAAGAAACATTCTTTTCATCAGATTTAACTTGCTCTGCAACTTCTTGAATAGAAAGTTCTGGTTGCCTTTTGAGCAATTCTAAAATCTGCAACCTGCGATGATTCGCAAATCCTTTGACAATTCTTTCTAATTTTCTATATTCCAATTTATTTTTCATATTTTTTCATCCCAACATTCGTACGAATGTTGGGATATATCTAATATAAATTATTAAAAAGTTTCAATCTATCCTCTACCACTTTTTCTATCGCCTCTACTACTGGTTGTAGGATTTTGTATGGAGCGACTTCGTCGGGTTTGTCGGCTAGAGATTTCTTTAGAGCTTCGTCGTAGGCGAGACGTATCTCTGTACTTATGTGGATGATGTTTATTCCAGCCTTAATACCATTTGTAAAATCTTCGTCACGGAGACCTGAACCGCCATGCAATACTAAAGGTACTCCAGTCACTTTTTTTATTTCTGCGACTAATTCCCCATCGATGTGGGGCTTGCCACTTTTTATCATTCCATGAATAGAACCGACAGATGGAGCCAGCATATCTATGCCGGTCATTTCTACGAAGTTTCTTGCATCTTCGGGTTTTGTTTTGATGCCTGCGCCTTCGGGAATAGTTTCTTTGATGTTTGAACCAGAACCTATATATCCGAGTTCGGCTTCGACTAAAATATCGCGTCCCGTTTCCGTTGTGACTTTGCGGGCATAGTCTACACACTTTTTAGTAATTTTAATATTTTCTTCCAAACTCAAATTTGCTCCATCAAAAATAACTGAATCAAAACCAGCATCGATCGAGGTTTTAACTCTATCAAAACTATAATGGTGATCAGCATTTAAAAAAATCGGAAAATTTTCTTTTTCGCGTAAAGTTTTTATTATAGCCACAGCTTCAACCTTACCGACAAAATCTTCTTCACCCTCAGAAAGGCCTATAATGACTGGTACATTTAATTTTTTTGCCATGTTATAAACAGCATGTAATGTTTCTAAATTTGAAATATTAAAATGCCCTATGGCAACTTTTTTATCATTTGCTTCCTTTATATATTCACGAAGTGTTTTCATCCCGTTTAGAGACAGGTCACGATCTTCGCAACTTGTGAATTATTTTTTATAATATTGATCGTCATAAATTTATTGAATTATTTTTTATATTACTTCGTGATCGCGGTCTCTAACGGGATTCATACCACTATTGTAGCCCACCAACGCTCAAAAAGCTACGAACGGGTAAGCATTTCCTTGAGCAATTTTATAACAATCTGTGGATTTGCCGAACCATTAGATTCTTTGATTATTTTTCCGACGAGAGACATAATAGCATTTTCTTTTCCAGCTTTGTACGTCGCCACTACTTGTTGATTTTCTGAAATTATTTTTTGAACAATTTCTTTCAATTCTTCTGGATTATTATTTTGGATAAGATTTTCTTTTATGAGAATCTCTTCGAGATCATCAGGACGTTCATATATTAACCTTGCAATTAAATCTTTAACTACTCGAGAAGAGATTTGCCCATCGACAAATTTACGAATCAAAATTGCCAATTGATCAACGTTCACAAGTCCCTTTTTGGGATCTTTTTTAAGAATTGCCTGAATGTCAGAAAGTGTAAAATTAGCTATTGCAATAGCATATCTAGGATCATAAGGTATTATTTTATCACCAAAAAATTCTTTAAAACAAAAAAGTGTCCCTTCAAATTCTAATCTTAATTCTGGTTCAGCGGCTAATAAATTAGCATCTTCTTGTTTTATTCCATAAGTTACAAGGCGTTTACGTACAGCACTCGGCAATTCCGGTAAAGCTTTTTTCATAGCTTCTAAATCAAACGCCTCATGAAGCTTCATCTTTGGTAGATCTGGATCAGGGAAATATCTGTAGTCTTCACTGGATTCTTTTTTTCTCTGAGAAAAAGTTTTTTGCTTATTTTCATCCCAACCACGAGTTTCTTTGACGATTTCTATTTCCTTACCTAACTCAAACAACTCTGTCATTCTCTCGACTTCATATTTTATAGCTCGTTCGACACTACGAAAAGAATTTAGATTTTTTACTTCCACATAATTTTTCCATTTTTTATCTTTATCAGGAGAAATAGAAACATTCGCTTCTACTCGCATTTCACCTTTTTCCATATTCGCTTCTCCAACATCTAAATACCATAGAATAAGTTGTAACTCTTTGGCAAAATTTGAAGCCACTTTGGATGCAACATCCGCAGACTCAAAAGTATGTGGCTCAGTCACCAACTCCATGAGTGGCACTCCAGCGCGATTGAAATCAATCAAAGAAAAGCCTGTACTAGGTGTGGTCGAAGTATCACCATCAATATGTTTATTTGTTCCAGTATCTTCTTCGAGATGAATACGAGTGATGTCCATATCAGCAAAATGCCCACCAGAAACAATCGGATATTTGTATTGAGAAATCTGATATCCTTTTGGAATATCGGGATAAAAATAATTCTTGCGATCAAATTCAGAAAAGTCAGCAATATTTCCTCCGACTGCAAGCCCCACTTTGATAACATTTTCGATAGCTTTTTTATTGATTACAGGTAAAGTCCCTGGATGAGCCATACAGACAGGACAGATATTTACATTTGGTTTCTCTTCATCCGGATCGTTCTTGCAAGAACAAAACATTTTCGTGTTCGTCTTTAATTCTGCATGTATTTCGAGCCCGATAGTTACATAATATTTCTGATTCATAAAGATAACGAAATTCTAAGATATTTTTAGATTTTACTTATTTTTTAAAAGCTTTGTAAAATTATCTTGGAGTTTTTTGATAGATTTATCATCAAATAACGACAAACTAAACACTTTTATTTTTTTCTTAGTTTTCTGACTACTTTTTAATTTTTCAAATTCTTTAACAACTTTTGTGATTATTTTCTGGTCAGAAACTGCATCCGTTTTAGTTAAAATAATTATTTCTTCTTTTTGAGAGAGCCCTTCATCACCCAAGTCCATTTTTTTATCGTATTTCTCAAGCTCCTTGCGAATTTCTTTGTAAACTTTCAGCATCCCCGCTGGACTAGAAGATTTTAGATTTTCGAAAGATACCAAGTGCGCGAGCATTTTTGTGCGTTTGATGTGACGCAAAAATTTTACCCCGAGACCTTTGCCTTCGGACGCTCCTTCGATAAGTCCTGGAATATCAGCAATTATGTATCCGTAAAAATCTCCCAAGTTTGGATCTAGCGTAGTGAAAGCATAATCACCCACCTTTGCATCTGCATTTGTCAGAGTATTGAGTAAAGAAGATTTTCCTGCATTCGGCAGACCGATGAGTCCGATGTCTGCAAAGAGTTGCAATTCAATTTGAAAATTCCCTTTATCTCCATCAGCCCCAGGACGAGCTTCCATCGGAGTAGTATTTAGCGAACTTTTAAAATGTTCATTGCCAAAGCCACCGTACCCACCTTTGAGCAACATTATCTTCTGCCCTTCTTCAGTCAGTTGCCAAGTTTCGTCTGTGTCTGTATTTGTGATTATCGAACCAATAGGCAACTGTAAAAAGAAATCCTCACCATTTTTGCCGTGCAAACTTTTATTTGAACCATCTTCACCACGTTCAGCGTAAAATTCTTTCTTAGCTTTATATTTGGAAAGTATATGCACATCACGCACTGCCAGCACATAAAAATCTCCGCCTCGCCCAGCATCACCACCAGAAGGTCCACCTTTAGGAACAAATTTTTCTTGACGCCACCGCACCACACCGTCGCCACCGCGACCTGCTTCTGCATATATTTTTATTTCATCTATAAAAGCCATTCTTAAGATGATACCGCAATTTGCGCTAATTTGATAGCCCCCTCTTTGGATTTAGCTACAACCAAGAATAAATTGTTATGACAAAAAATTGCATCTAGGACACCAGTAATATCTTGTAATTCTTTTCCTCTTAGTCCTGCCCAGCTAGTTGGCATATCTTTTTTATTTCCAAAACTATTTTTTTCTTTTCTCATCGCCACAACCGACCAATCTTCATCGTCACCATACACCACAAAGAGAGATTCTGGAAAATCTTGAAGAGCGTCCCAAATTTCATGTCTAGAAACTTTTGGCTTTTCTACAACTACTAATCTTTTATCTTCACTATTTTTATAAAAATCTTGAATAATCTTTCTGATTTCTATTCGGTCATTAGCTTTTTTTATTTCCCTTTTCAATATTTCTTTAGCCCAAACAACAGCTTTTAAAAATTGCTGATCTTTATCCATATCTTCCAATGCCGTTGGAGAAAAAATGGACATGGCGTCATTTATTGTATATAAAGATACATTTTCAAAATTATTTTTATATAAATCAATACCGTTGTCATTTGCATCTATGACCATGACTAGTTTCTGTTCTATAAAATCTTTAATTTCTTTATTGCCGGAAACCTCTTCACCAAATTTCTTCCAAATAAGACCAAAAGATGAATATTTTATTCCATTATCACGTGTTCCCGCTCCGCCTATTTGATGATGATCGAATCTATTTTGCTCGGCATCGTAGACTCCACCCACATCAAAAACATACTGACCTTCTTTTTTGCCAGTTTTTATTATCTCTTCATCACGAGTACGAATGATCTCAAACTCTTCACCCTGCTTTTCCAAAAATAAAGATAATGTGGCCGCCGCAAAAATATCATCACTATGGAAAGACCCATTGTGGGTGATTAACTTTTTGATTAATTTTAATTCTTTATTCATTTTGGATAAGATTTTAAAATAAGGCGTCAACGACTTCTTTCACAATACTTCCATCAGCCTTGCCTTTCAGATCTTTCATAAGTGCCGACATCAATATCCCCTTTTTTGTCGCATCAGATATACCAAGTTCTTCTTTTTTTATTTTAGCGATTTTCTCCACTTCACTTTTGTCCATCAATTTTGGTAAATAAGTCTCGAGGATAGCAAGTTGCTCAGATTCTTCTTTGACCAAGTCTTCTCGCCCGCCTTTTGTAAATTGTTCGATTGAATCTTTTCTTTGTTTAGAAAGACGAGTGATAACTACGAGAGCATCAATGTCAGAGAGCATTTCATTTGGTTTACGATTTTTAGCCACTAATTCATTCATAAAAGCTGAAACCATACCTCGCAAAACCTCGAGCAGGACTGTATCTTTCTTCATCATCGCATCTTTTATTCCATTTTTTATTTGTTCGTGTAGCATAAATATAAATATAAAAAGTAAATTGTTGTTTTTGGGGACTTTCGCAGACTGACGAGCTGAGAATGAGCAAATTTTTAGCAAAAAATTATGCGACCCCAAAAACAACAATTTACTTTTTATATTATACCAAAATATGCTAAAATATCCAAATGAATAAAATAATATTTTTTGATACCGAAACTACTGGTAACGAGCAAAAAGACTTTTTAGTCCAGATTGCATACAAAAATGGTGAAGAATCTTTCACTGGTTTGTATAAACCAGAACTCAAAATCCCGCCCGAAGCCTCCGCCATCCACCACATCACAAATAAAATGATCGCCGACAAGCCATCTTTCTTCGATAGTGGCGATCAGATGAAAATCAAAAAACTTTTTGAAGATGAAAATAGCATAGTCGTTGCCCACAATGCACCCTTTGATTTGATGATTATAAAAAAGGAAAACATAGAGCCAAAAAAATTCATCTGCACTCTGCGTGTGGCTCGCTACCTCGACCCCGAAGGAAAAATAGAAAAATATAATCTGCAATACTTGCGATACTTACTCGAAATAGAAATCGAAGCCACTGCCCACGACGCTCTCGGCGACGTCTTGGTCCTCGAGCAACTTTTTGAAAGATTAAAAAAGAAATTGAAAGAGACCGAACATATGGGCGATGATGAGGCGTTAAACAAAATGATTGAAATATCTTCTCATCCATCTCTTCTACACACCTTTAACTTTGGTAAACATATCGGCAAGAAAATAGAAGATGTTTGCAACCTCGACCGTGGTTATCTAGAGTGGCTCCTAAAACAAAAACTCGAGAGTGATCAAATAGACGAAGATTGGATTTATACATTAAAGCATTATTTAAAGATCTAACTTTTCTACGATAATCGACAGCTGTTCGAGATAGTAGAAATTGAAAAATTAAAAGACTGGACAAGGTGACTCTTTCGTTATGCAGGAATTTTTTCCCCAGCCACAAGTCGGACTTGTGGGTGATTTCTTTTTCTAAATTTAAAATGCTAAAATATGAATATGCAAATTATTTGGATCATCTTGGGGGTGGTGGGTGGTGGGGTTTTTGTGTATCTTATTTTAAATAAAAAAGAAGAGAAGAAAAATGAGGATGTGGGGTTGAATTTAATTTTAACTCAGATCAATGAACTCTCTCGCACAGTCGACAATAAGATCGGCGAGAGTCATAGACAAGTCAATGAAAGTTTAAAATTTCATTCTAGTGAATCCAACAAAATAATTCGCGACGTTACCGAACGCCTGACTCGCCTCGACGAGACAAACAAACAAGTCATATCTTTCGCCGACCAGCTCCAAAGCCTCGAAAATATTTTAAAAAATCCAAAACAGCGTGGAATCTTGGGTGAATATTATTTGGAAACAGTTTTAAAAAATGTTCTGCCTCCTGGAAGCTACCAAATGCAATACCCTTTTCCTGATGGGAGCATAGTCGACGCAGTCGTCTTCGTCAAAGAAAAAATCATTCCGATAGATTCGAAGTTCTCGCTAGAAAATTACAATAAAATGGTAGAAGAAAAAGACTCAACAGAAAAGAAAAGACTCGAGACTGTTTTTGTAAATGATTTAAAAAATAGAATCACTGAAACTTCTAAATACATCCAGCCGACCAAAGGCACTACAGACTTTGCATTTATGTTCATCCCTCACGAAGCCATCTATTATGACTTAATCACAAACAAAATCGGTTCGCTCAAAGACGATGAAAATGAAAATTTAATTCAAAGAGCGGCTGGGAAATACAAAGTGATAATTACTTCACCCACTTCATTCTTGGCATATTTACAAACTGTGTTGCAAGGACTCAAAGCGCTTCAAATAGAAGAATCCGCCAAAGAAATAATAAAAAAAGTCGAAGACCTTGGCAAGCATTTAAAATCTTATGACGAGTATCACAACAAACTCGGAAATGCTTTGGGCACAGTAGTAAACCACTACAACGCTTCAAATAAAGAATTAAAAAAGATAGACAAAGACGTCCTGCGCATTTCTGGCTCTTCTCCAGAACTTTCATTACTCGAAGTGGATAGACCCCACTCAAACGACTGATCGTTCAGTCAGGCAGGCGAAGATGGAAGATTAGTCTAAAATATGTTAGAAATAATATACATGGCTCTATCGTCTAACGGTCAGGACGGATCCTTCTCAAGGATCAAATCAGAGTTCGATTCTCTGTAGAGTCACCACTTCGCTCTTAAGCATAAGAGCTACGCGGTGCACGCACAAACATGTTATTATAATAATATTAATTTTTTTTACTTTGCGAAGTGGTGATTCCGCGAAACGAAGTGAAGTGGAATATGTATTATGTTTATATTTTAAAAAGTGAAAAGATCAAAAAATATTATTCTGGAGTTACGGATAATCTAAAACGAAGAC
Source organism: Candidatus Nomurabacteria bacterium (assembly GCA_943354905.1). Classification (GTDB taxonomy): domain Bacteria; phylum Patescibacteriota; class Minisyncoccia; order Phycocordibacterales; family UBA9973; genus UBA9973. The sequence continues at coordinate 24,237 of CALRDL010000006.1, read as the reverse complement.
TAAAAGAACATAATTCAGGTAATTCTAATTTCACTTCTTGGTCTGGTCCTTATAAATTAGTTTGGTATAGTGTTTTTAATAATAAAGAAAAAGCTTACAGTTTTGAAAAATATTTAAAATCAAGTTCTGGGTTTGCCTTTAGAAATAAAAGATTAATATAAAATAATCAGTAACTTGCTTGCCTATGAAAAATAAAATTGAAATACAACCAAAAGAATCATATTTTCAAATCGATGAGAATGGTTTTTTGATAAATCCTGCCTCTCTCCAAAAGATTCAGGAAGAATGGAAGCCTGTGGTGGATGATATTGTTGAAGCATACAAAAATCATTTTGGTCAGAAATTGAAAAATGTTTATATCCGAGGTTCCGTCGCAAAAGGAGAAGCGATCAAAAACATTTCAGATGTTGATTCAGTTTCTTATATCGATTTACCAAGAGATTCCATTGATACAGAATGGAAAGAAGAAGCAAGAAATAAGATAGAAAAGAAGTATCCTTTTATTGAAGGTGTTGAATTAATATGTCGCCCTTTTGCTATTAGTTCCATGAATATAATTTTTCTAAATCAATCAGTATGTATCTATGGGAAGCCTATTGATGTGCAAAAAGTGAAACCTGGTAAAGATATGATGTTTCATATTCCAAACCTTAAAAGTAGAGCAGTATTGCTTAAGGAGAAACTTCAGAACGCTGAATCTGAAAAATCAATAAAGTCTGCCTGTGTATGGTTTGCAAAGGATATGCTTAGAACAGGGTTTGAGATTACAATGGAACGGTCACAAAAATATACTCGCGATTTATATAGTTGTTACGAAACCTTTTCAGAATACTATCCTGAAAAAGAATCTGAAATGAGAGAAGTGCTAGACTTAGCTCTTAACCCAACAGCAGATAAAAAGAAAATAAAAGAAATCCAAGATAATCTGGGTGCGTGGTTGCTCGCTGAAATACCAAACCATTTTGAGGTAAAAGAAGATAAATAATTTTTGGAATGACCTTTGATGAATTTCGTCCACCTTTTGCTTCGACAAGGCTGGAAGATGTCGAATTTAACATTGAAGAAAATGCTGACTATCGTTTTGTTTCTAATGAATTCATTCATGATATTAAGAGTGAACAGAATACATAAAAACAGGTAATGGAAAATGAGAAAGCTGTACGACTGTCGGCTTTTTATGAAAGACATTTTCAATCATATCAGTCATTTCTTTTTTAGAACAAACATGAAAAGCTCCATCAAACGAGTGAAAAAGTTTAGTAAAAAAATATGGTAAATAAGAAAATGGAACAACATCAATTATCACCAATAACCCATTATTTTTTAAAACAGATTTCATTTGTTTTATCGTTTCTAATTGGTGAGGGAAATGATGAAATGATATAGTATTGACCACACAGTCAAAAGATATATTTTGAAATGGCATTATTTCAGATGATACAGTTTCAATATGTGCATTAGGAAGTTTTTGAATTGTAGCCTTAGTCATATTTTTAGAATAATCCGTACCATATAAATTATTTTCAATAGTAATGTTTTTTAGTAAAAAAAGCACATTCCCAGTACCACACGCAACATCAAGAATAATTGGATTCTGGATTTGTTTTTCAATAAAATATTTTTTTACCTCTTTCATTAAGGCAGAATAAAATGGACGGAACCAAAAAGGTCCAAAGAGCTTATCGTATAGAAATCCGTTTATCAGTTTATAAAACTTCATATAACATATATAACATTTTTCTGCATAAAAAAGAAGTTCTCCTCTTTTCTTATTACTTTTTTTCCAGCCATTCTGGTTCTTGACGAACCAGAAGACTCTCTTTATTTTCTTTTTCAAGCATTATTTCTTCTACTATTCTCTCCATACGGATACCTTGCGAGCCTTTGACTAACACTATATCCCCCACCTCTAAAAAGTTTTTTATAAAACTTCCAGCTTGGTATGAATCTAAAAATTCAAAAATGTTTTCTTCTTTGAATCCTTCTTCCAGAGCTCCTTCCTTTATATCCTTGGCTCTCATACCGACAACGACGAGAATATCTTTTTCTTGCAATATTTCTTTGACAATTTTGCCGATCTTTCTATGAGCTTCTTGTGTGTGGTGACCGAGTTCGAGCATGTCTCCTAACACAACTATTTTTCTACCATTTCCTTTCACTTCTTGTAAAGTTCTAAGTGAAGCGATGCAAGCAAAAGGAGAAGAATTGTAAGTATCGTCAATGATGAGAGTTTCATTTATCCCTCGAAATAATTTCATCCTACCTGGAGAGACATTATAATCCACCAGACTATCTATCGCATTTAAAATATTTAATTTCAAACCAGAAATGAGGGCGAGCGCCCCGAGCGATGCATAAACATGATTCCTGCCAAAAACACCTTGGATAACTACCGGAAAACTATTTCCACCCTCATCGACTCGAAAAACTATTCCTTTTGGAATACCTGCCTGCGTAGGCAGGCCATTGTCATCATAGGAAATACTATCTCCAAAACAATGTACATCGCTACCGTCTGTAAACCCATAAGTGATAGTTCGATGTTTATTATTATTTTTCATTGCTAACACATCCTCGTCGTCTGCATTCAAAATAAGAAGTCCGTCCTTTTTCAAAGTATTTATCAACTGACTTTTTTCTTCGATTAGGTGTTTGCGTGAATTAAAGAATTCTATGTGAGCCGGAGTCTCTCCTATAGCTGTGATAATGACCACATCAGTAGTCAACCAAGAAGCAGTCTTCCGCATATCGCCTGGTTTACCCACTCCGACTTCGAGCACGAGCCATTTGGGATATTTCTGGGGCATGAGTATGAGCCATAGACCTTTTAAAATATTTTTCAACCATACAATTGGATTGTTCCATCCATTTGGAATACCGAGAATAGTGAGTGGAAGTCCGATCTCGCTATTGTAGCTCTTATCGCTTTTGCGAACATAAGAAAATTGGGAGATGGCCGCATATACAGCATCCTTGGTCGAAGTCTTACCCACCGATCCAGTGATAGCCACTATCTTGGGTTTATATTTCAAAATCACAAGTTTGGCTTCAATTTGTAATATAAAAATTATAATTATTTTAAAAATATTTTTGATCATCGGTCTGGTGGTAGTTCATAATAACTTAATAAAAATTTTGTAATTTCTAAAAATGGATCGGACCAAGTCGTCGCAGCATATGGACTACCTTTTGGATTTACAGCATACAATAAAATAATAAATTTTGGATCATAGGCTGGAAAATAACCAAAAAATGAATGGGTGTGTCGATCTTCATAGTACCCGCCATTTGTGTTATTTGCAACTTGAGCCGTACCAGTCTTCACTGCTACACTAAAATTTTCAAATTTCCCTAAACCTCCTTTGATAGATTTATCCATAACTTCCACTAACATCCGGGTTATCTCTTCGCCAGTTTCTTTTTTGATTTTAGTTGGAATAGTTGGATATTCTTTTGTAGTGGAAGTTCCATCACTGTATTTTATTTTCTCTACCAGATGTGGAACGACCAGATTTCCTCCATTTGCGAGTGAGGCAAGTGCCCGAATCATCTGGATCGGCGTCAATGCTATCCCCTGACCGAAAGCTGCGTTGGCATATTCTATTTCTCGCGGACTATTTAAATTTGATATCAGACCACTGGTCTCATTTGGTAGATCAATACCAGTCTTGTCTTTAATCCCAAAAGATAATAAATAATCCCGCATATTTTCTCGACCGAGTTTTTGCATCACATAGACCATCCCTGTGTTTAGAGATTGATTTAAGACTTCTTGCATACTAATATTCGAACCTCTTGCTTTTTTATCGAAATTAAATATTTCTTTTTTTTCAATAATCACCGAACCCTTGTCATTGTATGTGGTATCAGCTCTAACTACTCCAAAATCAAGGGCGCTCGCCATGACGAGTGGTTTGACCACCGAGCCGAATTCAAGAACATTTTCTACCAAAGGATTGGAGAAAGTCATACTATTTTTAATTTGAGAAAAATCATTTGGATTAAAATCTGGCTTGACCGCCATAGCATAGATAGCTCCATCAATCGGATTCATGATGATCCCTCCGATGGAGTCCGCTTGATACTTTTTTTTCACTTCTTCTAATTTTTTCTCCAAGAAATTCGCCACTTGCGGTTCGATAGTCGTCACGACATCTCCCTCTCTTTTTTCTTTTTCAAAAAAAGTTTTATTGATATTTGAAAAAACTTCAGCAAAGAAATTTACATAGGGTTCGTTGTTGTTTCGGGCTAATTCGGTATTATACTGTCGCTCTAAACCATAACGCCCACCAAGTTCCGAATCCTTATAAGCAACCAATCCGAGAGTATGAGACGCAAGAGATTCTCCAGGATAAAAACGCCATTTTTCTTTAAAAATACTAACACCTGGAATCTTTATAGCCGAGATAGCATCGGCAGAATCTTTCCCAATATGATTTGCGACTTCTTCATATGGATCAGATTTTTTATTCGCCCGAGTTATGAAATCAGTGTAATCGAGAGGGATTATTTTTACTAACTTTTTATAGACTTCTTCTTTGTCGATAATCTTGCTAGGGTTTATAGCTATTTTAAATCCGGAAGTTTGAGTCGCTCCCGATATCAGTTGTCCACCATCACCATCTTTGTCTCTATTTTGAAAAAAAATGGTCCCACGTTCGAAAATATTACTGGAATTGGTAGCATACTGCCTGTCAGCAGATTCTTTATAGACATTTTTATTGATAACTTGAACCAAAAAAAGTTTTGCAAGTAATATCAAAGAGAAAACAAAAATACATAAAATAATAATCTTTGACCTCAATGTAAAATTGTTCTTCATAAACTATAGATCATTTTGAACTACTTGAATATCACTAGAAGTTCTAAATCCAAAAGTTTTACGAACGGCAAAAGTCGTTTTTACTTCTTTGAAGCCGAGAGAATAAGAAAAAGGGATATCCAAACTATTAGAGAGAGCTAGATATTTCAATTCTAGATCATTAACTTCGCTGGACAAAGACCTAGAATTAATATCAAAACCCTTCCGAGCTATGATATTCACGACCATATTGCCTAAAATAAAAATATAACAGACAGCGAATAGGCCGAAAAATCCCAAGATGGATTTGAGAGCAATACTAGAAAAATTATTACTCATCACTGTAGTATTTTTGATATTGCTCGTATATATATTAAATTTTTCACTAATTATTTGCATTTTATTTTAAAATATACAACTTTTTCCCACCGCCTTGGCTGGGTCCCGTTATAAGCGGGATAAAATCCTCAACTTTGCACTTCGCGAACGTGGATTATTTTTTAGCTCTGCTTCACTTGCTGTTATTACCTTTTTATTTATCAATCTCGCCTCACCATTTTTTTCTTTCTCTTTATAAAATCTTTTGACTATCCTGTCTTCTAAACTATGAAAAGTAATTACTGAAATCCGTCCTCCCTCTTTTAAAAACTTAAAACTTTTATCCAAACCTTCTTTCAATGCTCCCAATTCATCATTGACTGCTATCCGTAATGCTTGGAAAGTTCTGGTCGCAAAATGTATCTTCCCTCTTTTGTAAACATTCGGCACTACACTTTCTATGATCCCAACCAGATCAAATGTAGTTTTGATTCTGATTTTACCTCTAACTTCTACTATCCTTTTGGCAATTCTGCGACTATATCTCTCTTCACCATAACCATAGATAATGTCGGCTAAAGTCTCTTCACTCCAATCATTCACTATCTCTTCTGCCGTTATATCCTCCTCTGAATGACTTTCTTTATCTGAAAATTTCATTTGCATAAATAAAGGCTCATCTTTCATAAAAGAAAATCCTCTTCCAGATCCGTCAGCTGGCGAACTCAACTGATCTGAACTCAAACCTAGGTCTAAAATAATTCCATCCACTTGCCTAATCTTTTTTTCTTTCAAAACTTTATCTATGTTTCGAAAGTTCTCATTAATAAAAACAATGTCACACTTTGAATCTATAAATTTATGTTCTGCTAATTTCCAAGCTCTCTTGTCTTGATCTATGGCTATGATCTTTGTTTGTGGATACCTTTTGCAAATCTCGGCACTATGTCCTCCGCCACCAAATGTGCCGTCTACTACGACTATAGACTCACTCCCGCCTACGCGGACAGGTAAATTTAGACCATCTATTGTTTCTTGTAAAAGAACTGTCTTATGTACTGAAAAAATTTTCTCGTGCATCTAATTCCTCTGATTTATATTGCCCAACTTTTCTGCTAATTGATCCGCTTCCTTCCCTATCTTTTCCTTTTGCTCACCCCAGGCTTTCTCATTCCAAACTTCAATACGATCTTGAACTCCGATGATCACCGCCAGTCCTCGCAACTTTATTCCTTCCTGTAAAAATTCTGGTATCAATATTCGTCCGATAGAGTCCACTTCTACTTCCGCTGCTCGTCCGAACATGTATCTATTAAAACTTCTCTGATCTGCTTTTAAAAAAGAAAGGTCTGCGTTACTGTCAGAAAGTTTATGACTCACTTTTTCCCATTCTTTCAGGGTAAAAATGAAAAGGCATTGCCCAAGCCCTGGAGTGATAATAATTTTTTTGCCCATTTCTTTTCGAAATTTTGCGGGCAAAGAAACTCTGTTTTTCTCATCTATGGTATGTATGTATTCGCCGATCAACATAAATTTCTTTTTTTCCTAAAATTATTATTTCCCACTTTTTCCCACCTGATATACATTATAAACCACCTACGAAATAACACAAGAAACCAGCCCTCAAAAACTGTGGATAACTCATAAGATTTTATAGGTTTCAGCAAATTTGACTTAGTACTTTTTTAAATCGAAATTACCCCGAAGACTTTCTTCGGGGTAGAGTTCAAACCATTCAAAAATTTCTTTTTTAAAATCCTTTTCATTAGTCGAGCAACTTATAAAATTCTCTCGATCTAATAATCGACTTTCTAACCTAGCTAGAGACAAGTGATCAAGATAACTACTCCATTTATATTTTTCCAAAAACAATAGAGCTCTTTTTTTATTACTTATACCATTTTCTTTCCAATCTTTTTGCAACAATTTCACAGGATTTAAATGAACATACGCAAAAAGATACTTTGCTTGAGCATCACTCACTACATGAACCGCCTGAAATTTACCTTCAAAAAGTGATCCTGTGCGTTTATATTTAGTATTTACATATTTTGAATAAGCTGTACAAAACTTACGCATAAAAATAGTAATATTTGATTCACCCCGAAGACTTTCTTCGGGGGATTTATTAGAAGTCATGAAAATATGAAAATGATTTGGCATCAACACCCACGCACCTATCGAGACTATAGTTTCTCCTCTATCAAAATCCCACGCGTCAATTTTTTTTTCAATAATATCATCACGAAAACTCACCTGTTTTATAGAATTACAAATAAAAAGTAATTTTATGAAATGCTGATAATCTTCTTCGTCAAAGAATATTTTCTGACGACTGTTACCACGATTATATATATGATAGAACTCACCATTTAAAATTGGTATTTTTCTTAATCCCATACTTATATTGTACCCCGAAGACAGTCTTAGGGGAAGAGAAATTGTTGTGGAAGTCGAATCCTACATAAATCCTTAAATGTGATTAGAAATTTACATTAGGATGATGTGAGCCGAGGGCAGGAGAACAGTTTATAACTGGTAAATTATAAACAATGTCATCAGAATCATAATAAATACCATTAGGTCCGGCAGACAAGATATTGTCTGTATAACAAGTGCCACCTTCATTTTCATTTTCGTTAAATAAATATGGCCCTCCCCATGGATCGGAAACCCCACTTCTAAATTTAACAACCCCACCTGCAGCAGTATTAAGCAAAGAAATAGCTGAATCGGACGTAGTCCAGCAAGAATCTGATTTTGGCAAAAGTTGGACATTGCCCTTACCACGACAAGCGCATTCTGTGCAGTAAGACCCAGTGATTTCGCCGAAATGTTTTCCGCTTTGGCCTTTTGCCACCTCGACGAGAAGCGTAATCTGCTTGATATCAGTCTTACCTTTCGCGTATTTGGCCTTTGTTCTTGCACTGTTTAAACTGGCTAAAACAACACTAGAGAGCAACCCGATGATGGCGACAACCATAAGCAGTTCTATGAGAGTAAAACCTCTTATCTTTTTGGAATTATTTTCTATTTTCATTTTTTATAAAAGTAAATTCACCAGTCGTTTTACCCCGAAGACTTTCTTCGGGGTAGAAAGTTTTATCACTCACTCTTTGGACGCATAAGGGGAAACATTTGTGTCTCGCGTAGAGGTTTGTCTACAAAAAAAGCAAAAAGTCTTTCCCCAAAACCAAAACCACAAGTCGGAGGCATACCGTGTTCAAGCATTTCTATAAATTCATTATCCATCATCATAGCTTCAGTGTCCCCCTCTACTATTAATTTCTGTTGGGCAATAAATCTTTCTTTTTGATCTATCGGATCATTTAATTCTGAATATCCATTCCCGACTTCGCTCCCCGCGATGATGGGTTGAAATCTTTGAGTGGTCATAGGAATATCTTCGTTTGTTTTGGAAAGAGGAGCGATAAGAGTCGGATGATTGATCAAAAAAGCTGGACCAGAAATCTGCTTGCGACAATATTTCCAGAGGGAGTCAGTCAAGCGTTCTTTATTTGTGCCGTCGTATTTTACTTTTAATTCATCGAGTTTATTCATCATGTCTTTCTCGTTTGAAGTCAGTACATTTATACCAGTCATCTCTTCTACTTTTTTTACATAATCAATAATTTCCCACTCATTACTCAAATCAAATTCATGTCCATGACTGGTAAACTTTGTAGTACCGAAAACTTTTTCGGCTATTTCAATATAAAGTTCTCGAACGAGTTTCATCCCGTCTTTGTAATTTGCATAAGACCAATAGAATTCCATATTAGTAAATTCCTGAGTATGTTCTGGACTAGAGCCTTCATTTCTATAAGCCCTACCTATTTCAAAAGTTTTAGAAAATCCTCCAGCCATCAAACGCTTTTGCCACAATTCTCCGATGGAAATTCGGAGATAAACGTCTAGGTCAAAATCATTGTGATGAGTTTTGAATGGCGTAGCCTCTGCTCCCCCGGTCGTCGTCTCGAGTGTTGGTGTTTCTACTTCTAGAAAACCTTTACTCTTCATAAATTCACGTACAGTATCCCAGAATTTTGCTTTCTTCTCAAAAATATCTTTTAACTCTCCATTCATTAAAATATCCAAATATCTTTTTCGAAATCTCTCTTCGATATCGACAAGCCCATGCCATTTTTCTGGAAGCGGACGTAAACTCTTGCTAAGCATATGCCAATCTGTGACCTCGAGAGTCTTCTCACCTCTTTTGGTAGTAAAAAATTTCCCCTGAATTTCAACAAAGTCTCCGATATCAACAACTTCATTCCAAAAATTTAATTTTTCATCACCAATAACATCTTTTTTAAGTAAACCTTGAAAACTAGCCGTGCCATCATAAAGAGTAACAAAAATAATCGCTCCCTGTCCACGGATAGACATAATACGTCCAGCAATCCATTTTACATCTTTATTTTTTTCTAAATTTTCAAAATCCTCTATCGCTTCTTTTAGACTTAACTCCCGATATGATTCGGCTGGATACGGATTCAGACCTCTTTTTTTTAAGATTTCTAATTTCTGTATTCTGCTGTCCCGAATTTCATCAATTGAAGACATAAATTTTAAAAAACTAAGCTACACTGATTATATTATATTTTACCACACCTTTAGGAGTTTGGAAGGAAATATTCTCTCCTTTTTTCTTGCCAAAAAGAGCCATACCAAATGGAGAATGGTTTGAGATCTTTCCAAGAGACATATCCGCCTCTTCCGAACCGACTATTACGTAAGTTTTTGTTTCATTACTCTCTTGCTCTTTTACGTCTTTTTTTACGACGACGATAGAGCCGATCTCCACAGTATCACTTCCTGTCTTGGAAACAGTTTTTGAAGATTGTAAAATTTCTTTGATTTTTGTGATTCGTCCTTCAAGTTTGCCTTGATCTTCACGAGTTTGATGGTATTCAGCATTTTCGGAAAGGTCTCCTAAAGATTTCGCATAGGCCAAAGCCGACAAAACTTCTTGCCTTTTTGGACCTTCTAGGTCAGCGAGCTCGATTTCGAGTGCGTGTCTTTTTTCTTCGGTTATATAATCATCTTTCGGATTCATATCTTAATATATTATCTTTTTTTCTTAAAAAGTCAATTTTGGGATAAAAGAAATAAGAAAAAAAATAAGAAGTTTACAAAAAATAATTTCTATGATAATATCTTTTATATGGCAAAAACAGTAATCGAAATCAAGAAAAACTCAAATGAGAACAATTCGAGCATTTTGCGACGTTTTTCTCGCAGAATCCAAGAATCTGGTATTATCCGTAAAGTCAAAGGTTCTCGCTACAACCTCCGCAAAGAATCAAAGCTCAAGATGAAAAAAAGTGCTCTCAAAAAAATGGATCGTAGAAAAGAGATAGAAAAGCTCAAAAAACTCGGTAAAATGGTGGCAAAATAAAAATGCTCCTAGCAAGTCAAATTGAAAAAATAAAAAATGATATTCTAGGCAAAGAATATTCACTATCTATCGCTTTCGTTTCTGAAAAGAAATCTCGAGAGTTAAATAAAACATATAGAAAGAAAGATAAGTCGACAAACGTCTTGTCTTTTTCACTGAAAGAAAACTTGGGAGAGTTGGTTTTTTGTAAACCAGTTATAAAAAGAGAAGCTAAAGATTTTGACAAAACTTTCGACGAATTTTTACTTTTTTTAGTTATCCACGGAATGCTTCACTTAAAAGGATTGACTCATGGGGGGAAAATGGAGAAATTAGAGAAAAAGTACTTGTCCCGCAGTAAGTCTTTCTGAAATTTTTAATTAAGTGATATAATAAAAATATTAAAATTAGAATTTAAAATTTTAGTATCAGAATGATGAGAAATATTTCAATCGGCATAGACGTGGGATCCGCAATGACCAGAGTAGTCGTCGGAGAATTTTTAAAAGGAGAAAAAAATCCTAAAATTATTGGCGTGGGTGAGAGCGAAACTCGTGGAATGCGTCATGGATATATCGTAGACCCGAGCTTGGCCTTAATTTCTGTACAGAGTGCTATCAAAATGGCTGAGTCATCTTCTCTTGTAAAAATCAAACGCGCATTCATCTCGGTCAGTGGTACATCTCTCCGTGGAGAGATGAGTTATGGTTCGGCTATAGTTTCAAAAGCTGATGGTGAAGTCACTACTCTCGATGTAAACAAAGCTTTAGAAGATTCGGAGAACAACCTTAATCTAAATAATAAAAAAGTTATAGAGAGTTTCCCTATTTCTTTTCGTCTCGACAATAAAGAAGTTCTCGGTAGACTAGAAGGCATGCACGGCACCAAACTCGAAGTAAAGAATTTGGTGATGACATATTCGATCCAACATTTAGAAGATCTTGTAGAGATCTTGGCCCAAGCTGGAGTAGAGACTATAGATGTCGTGAGCGCTCCTATTGCCGGAGCGGAAGTCGTTTTATCAGAAAAACAAAAAATAGTCGGGGTTGCTTTGGTAAACATCGGATCCGAAACCACTACCATCTCTATTTTTGAAAATGGACTACCATTATCAATCCACAGCTTTTCCATCGGCTCTTCAGATATCACAAACGACATAGCCCTCGGATTTAAAATTCCTTTAAATAAAGCTGAGAGTTTGAAACGTGGAATTCTCGAGGACCTGCCTGCGCAGGCAGGAAATCCAAAGAAAAAATTGGATGAGATAATCGAAGCTCGTCTGTCAGATATATTTGAATTGTTAGAAAATCATTTGAAAAAAATAAAAAGATCTGAGCTCTTACCGGCTGGTATTGTTTTTGTCGGTGGTGGAGCAAATACTCCAAACATCGAAGAATTATCTAAATCAATTTTAAAACTTCCGACAAGTATAGGTACAACAGGAATATTTGGAAATACAAAAACCAAACTTCGAGACTCATCTTGGTTCGTAGCTCTTGGTTTAATAATCGGAAGTAAAGACTTCAACGCCTACGCCGAAGGTTCTTTCACGAATCTCTTTAAAGAAATAAAAGGTGCAATAAAATCAAGCATAAAACAACTGATGCCGTAGAAAGTTGCTTTTTTTTGTTCTGATGCTAGTATACTTTATATGCCAAAAATAAACCAAGAAATAGAAAGTTTTGCACGGATTATGGTCATCGGTGTTGGTGGATCTGGGAAAAACGCCATAAACCATATGATAAATTCTAAAGTCAAAGGCGTTAGTTTTATTTGTATGAATACTGACACTCAAGATTTACACCACTCTCTCGCTGAAAAGAAAATTCACATCGGAAAAAACTTAACCAAAGGTCTCGGTGCAGGGATGGATCCGGAAATTGGTAAAAAAGCTGCCGAAGAAACAAAATCTGAAATCCAAGACGTGATCAAGGGTGCAGATATGATCTTTCTCGCTTGTGGTATGGGTGGAGGCACTGGTACAGGTGCCGCTCCGATCATCGCTCGAGCTGCCAAAGAGCAAGGAATACTCACTGTCGCTGTCACAACCAAACCATTTTTCTTTGAAGGAAATCATCGGATGAAAATTGCTGAGAAAGGTATCGAAGAACTTTCCAAAGAAGTCGATGCTATCATCGTCATTCCAAATGACAAACTTCTCCAACTCGCTGACAAAAATACAAATTTCAAAGATGCTTTCGCTTCTGCTGACGATGTCTTGCGTCAAGCTGTCGAAGGTATCTCAAACTTGATCACCACTCCTGGTGTCATCAATGTAGACTTTGCCGATATTAAAGCTGTTATGTCAGACGCAGGTTCTGCACTTATGGGTATAGGTACTGCTTCTGGAGAAAAACGTGCGGAGAAAGCTGCTCTTGCAGCTATCAATTCTCCCCTCCTTGAGATATCTATCCATGGAGCAAAGGGAGTTCTCTTTGCCATCTCTGGTGGCGACGACGTCACTATCCACGAGATCCAAGAAGCAGCCAAGATCATCACCGAATCCATCGACAAAGATGCCAAAATTATTTTCGGAACTATTCGTGATGAAAAAATCAAGAAAGGCGAACTCACAGTCACAGTCATCGCTACCAACTTCCCTTCTGATATGCCAAAGAAAAATCTCTTTAGCGCAAATCTTGGAACTGTCGGTCAAACTATCCTCAAAGAAGAAAATGCTGTGGTTGCAAAAAAAGAAATAAATAATACGATCAACGCTGTCAAAAGCGGAAGTGTTCTAAACAACAACGACTTTATAAAAAAGATAGAAAAGAAAGAGAATGTTATCGAAGATATCATCATCGACGATGACACAGATGACTGGAGCGCTGTTCCAGCATTTCTAAGAAGGAAGAAATAAAATTCGAAAAGAGTATTTTGAATTCTATTTTTTAGTGTATAATGAAGAATATGATTTACGATTTAATAATTATCGGTGGTGGACCGGCTGGGGTCTCGGCTGGGGTTTACGCTTCCCGTAAAAGACTAAATACCCTTTTTATAACTTCCGAATGGGGAGGACAAAGTATAGTCTCAGAAAAGATTTACAACTGGATCGGAACTCCAACTATTTCAGGGTCAGAACTAGCGGACAATTTAAAAAAACATGTCGTAGCCAATACAGGAGTCGGCCAAACCTTAGAAATAAAAGAGGGAGAAAAAGCCACAATAATCGAAAAAACTGAAACTAGTTTTAAAGTAAAAATAGAATCCGGTACAGAATTTGAAACCAAAACTATTTTGATAGCCACAGGTAGTGGACGCAGAAAGTTAGAAGCCAAAAACGCAGACCAACTCGAACACAAGGGGCTAACCTATTGCGCTTCTTGCGATGGTCCACTTTTCTCTGATATGGATGTAGTCGTCGTCGGTGGAGGTAATGCTGGATTTGAATCCGCTTCCCAACTTCTGGCTTACTGTAAATCCGTAACTCTCCTTCATCGAAGTGATTCTTTTCGCGCCGACGAAGTTACTGTGGAGAAAGTTTTAAGTAATTCGAAAATGAAAGCTATTAAAAATGTGGAGATTTTAGAAATTAAAGGAGATAAATTTGTAGAAGGAATAATTTATAAAGACAAGACCACCGGAGTAGAAACCGAACTCAAAGTCTCTGGGATTTTCGTAGAAATAGGTCAGATCCCAAATACGGATTTTGCAAAAAATGTCGTAGCTTTAAATGACTACGGCCAAGTCAAGATAGACCCTATGACTCAAAAAACTGAAACCAAAGGCATCTGGGCTGCTGGGGATTGCACCAATGTCCTCTACCATCAAAACAATATAGCTTCCGGTGACGCAGTCCGAGCTCTTGAGGATATTTATTTATATTTGCATGCAAAATAAGTTATTTTTGAATATATAATTAAATATAATTTACAAAATAAAAAACACCCTTCGATAAACTCAGGGTGTTTTTTATTTTGCCTCAAGAATAATTTATTCTTGTGAGGTTGGAGCACTTACATCAGCAGGAGCAGTTGTATCAGCTGGAGCACAAGTACAAGGGCTATTGCCACAAGCAGTACATGGTGTTGTTGTTTCTTCACTCATAATTTTAAAAGATATTTAATAATAAATCTACAGATAGGCATGTTGACTAAACTTTGCCTCACCTAGATTATCATTATACCCTTTATGTGAGAATATAGCTATGAGTCAACGGTCGCTCCGCTACAGAGGCTAGCATTTTCTCTAAAAAATGCTATTATATCTGTGTTTGGCCCCATCGCCCGTTCAATATTTTCAGGACGATGAGGCATAAGTTTTTATTGGCCCCATCGTCTAACGGTTAGGACACCGGGTTTTCAATCCGATAATCAGAGTTCGATTCTCTGTGGGGTCACCAAACATAAAAAAACTGGACTGCTCCAGTCTTTTTATGTTTGGTGACGACCGCAGTGATGTTTTGCAAGCTTGTAAAACCACGAGGGGCGGACTGCGAAAATTTTGAGTGGCGACGAAAAATTATTTGTAGTCACAAAGTTTTGTGATGTATTAATGTCCTTTACGCGAACTTTTTTTGAAAAGCAAGAAAGCTAATCTTACGCTCTACGACTATTTTTCTTCTAATTTTTCTACTACGCTCGACTAATGTTTTAATTCAAATGGACTCGGAAAATGGAAACAAATATTTTGGGGATTAGGATTTCCATTTTCCTTAACTGTATCTTTTCGGTGAGATTTCGAATTCTGCCCGCAGGGGGTTTGGGGGAATGCGGGCTTATTATCTTATATGCTTTCTTAAAATTTTACTGATTTGGTTAAGGTTTGTAATTTTTAACCTAACCAAATCCCAAAATTTTTTGGAATGATTAAATTCTTTTAAATGACATAATTCATGAACAATTAAATAATTTTGTAATTCTTCAGAAAGGAAAATTATTTTATAATTAAAATTTAAATTCTTTTTGCTTGAACAGCTACCCCAGCGTGTCTTTTGATTTTTAATATTTATTTTATTGTAGTGAAATTTGTAAAATTGATTAAAATACTCAACTTTATTTTTAACCAATTCAAAAGCATTATCCTTATTTTTAATATATTCTCTTTTCCCTCCTTTAAAAATAGGGATATTTGGTCTTGAATTAAAAAAATCAATTTTTTCCTTAATCCAACTAATCTTATTTTCAATAATTAATAAAATCTTAGAAAAACTTATGTTGTCTGGATGCACAGCCACAACTGAACCATCACAATATACGGCAATTCTCATACGCTTGGCTCTCTTGCTTTTTTTGATGTCAACAGTAATATTTTGATTTTTTATTAAAAGTTTTCTTTTCATAATTAAAACTTTTTCAAAATTATATCAATTAATCTATTAAGATATTTCTGAAAATTATTAACTATCAAACTTTCTTTATATTCTTGTAGGAGCATTTGTTGGACTTGTCTTTTTATATCTTTTAGTAAGTCTTCTCTTCTAATTGTATCTTGCCAACCTTCATCCAGTAAATCATCTAAATATTTAGATAAATCAATTGAAAATTGTTTAAGTGCATCTTTTTCAACTTCTTTCACATAGCCCTCTTCCCTTGATAAAGAATAAAGTGCAAATTGTTCCATATTAAGACCTAAGTCCTTTGCTTCAACATCAACTTTTTTAATATCATCCGCTAGGATATGTAATTTTTTTAGTGTTTCTTGTAAAGCTACCTGACGCTTTTCAAACTCTGTTTTAATAAGTGTTAATCTTTCAGAAAATTTCTTGAATATTGGGCTTGTGTCAAAATTTATTGAAATTTCATAATTTAAAGCTCGCTCAAGCATTCTAGCTTTGTCTTCATCTGGGTCTTTGTATTTTTCAAGTTCTGCAAGCTGATCTAGCCTGATAGGTGTATAGTTTTTCATAATTCCTTCGTAGTCTACCTTGGATTGAATTATTGATTTTAGTTTTGAACCATATTCAAAAAGAAGTGCGTGAACATCTCGAGTGTCTGCTTCAAATTCTTTTTTAAAGGCTATATAAAAACAAGCAAACCACTCCACTTGTCTTGTAAATGGTAAAAGATAAGGGTCTGGGGAAATTATTTCGTAAAATATTTTTAACTTATTCCATCCTTCTTTAAAATCTTCTTGTTTTTCAGAATTATCTCGAAAAATATCGAAGCATTTTCGCAAGTTTTCCATTCTAGGATCTTCGGTATTTATTCTATGAAAGATTTTATTTACTTTTTCAAAACTGATTTCAAAATCTTTTTTAATAGAATCCATATCTATCATAGAATCTGCTATTTCGCTTTCATCAAAATCTAAGGCGTCTTTTAAATTTCTAGTAATACCATAATAGTCAATTATCAAACCGTTTGTTTTTTGCGGATAGGTTCTGTTCGTGCGTGCAATTGCCTGCAAAAGATTATGATGTTGCAAGGGTTTATCTAAATACATAGCTTGTTCAACAGGGGCGTCAAATCCAGTCAAAAGCATATCGCACACAAGTAAAAATTTAAGTGGATTATTTTTATCCTTAAATTTCTTTACGGCTTCTTTTATCTCACTTTTAGTTTTATTATATTTACTGAGTTCAGGAGAATCAGTATTGACTTCGCCCGGTGAATAAATAACTTCAGAATATTCCTTTGGCATTATTTGATCAAAAATTTCTTTATATCTAGCCGTGGTTTCTCTGTCATAGCAAACAACTTGTGCCTTAAATCCCGCAGGAGCAACATAGGTATTAAAATGTTCATAAATATCTCTGGCAATAGCTTCCATTCTTTTTTCTAGTTTAGTGAAAGCTTCTTTTTTGCTATATTTTTTAGAAAGCAAATCTTTTTGTTCTACTGATAAATCACTTGTTGCCATATCAAATTGAGCATCAATTTCTTTTTCATCAATTGAGAATTTTGACAATCTTGCTTCATAAACGACAGGAACAGTAGCATTGTCTTCTATTGCTTGTTTTATAGAATAATAATCAAGATATCTTTCAGGATTACCGGAAGTTAAAAGCCCAAATTCTTCATGCGTTTTAGATATTGGAGTTCCAGTAAATCCAATAAAACTGGCATTTGGTAAAGCATGTCTTAAAAATATGCCCATGCTTCCGTATTGCGTACGGTGTGCTTCGTCAATTAAAACAATAATATTTGAGGCTTCATTTTTTATATCTTTAATATTTTCATCAAACTTGTGAACTGTTGAAATAAAAATTCCAGCTTCGTCTGATCCAATAACTTTTAATAATTGCTCTCTAGACGTCACTCTTTCAACATTTTCCCCACCGCAGTTTAAAAAAGTTTCAAAAATTTGATCATCTAAATCTACTCTATCCACTAACACAAAAACCTTAGGATTTTGTAAAAGTTTTTCGTAACGTAATTTCCAAGCTGTGAAAAACATAGTCAAACTTTTTCCTGACCCTTGAGTGTGCCAAACAAGACCTCTCTTTTGTTTTCCTTCTTTAACACGTTCAAAAATTTTATTTGTCGCCCTAAATTGTTGATATCTCGCTACTTTTTTAATTGAACCATCGTCTGTATCTTCAAAAACTATAAAATTTTGAATTATATCTAATAAATTACGTGGAGCTAAGAGAGAAACAAGAGTGCTCTCCAATTTGCCCCCATATTGTTCTTCAAGCTCTTTGTCTTTCCACTCTAGAAAACCCAATTCTGGTGCAAAAGTAGCCCCATAAACCGTTTTGATGCCATCTGTGGCGATGTTAAAGCAATTTGAGATAAAAAGGCTTTTTGCGTTTCTTTCATAACGTTTTATCTGTCCTATAGCAATAGCGTAATCAACTTGCTCGGAAGCTGTGGGACTTTTGGCTTCAATATCAACTATTGGAATCCCATTTAAGAAAATAATAATGTCGGGTCGGATGTTTTCAGCATTCCCCGCAAAATAAAATTGATTAGTAACGACAAAATGGTTATTGTCTATATTATCAAAATCAATAATTTTATAATTTTTTGTTTTGCGAGTATCAGAATCTATCAGATCAACACCTTTTCGCAATAAATTTAAAAATTCTTTATTTGTTTCCACTCTACGAATTATTTGAATAATATTTCTCATCTCTCCGCTTTCTACTTTTCCATTAATTTTGCGAATAGCATCCTGCAAAAGTGGTTCTGCAATATATTCATTTTCATAATAGTGAAACTTCTCAAAAATCTCTGGCTTGATATATTCAAAACCAAGCTCTTTTTGAATAAACTCTATAATGTGATTTTCAATTGTATATTGTTCGTTGAATTTCATATTGCTAATGTTAAATCTTCTAAACCAAAATAAACTGAATAAATATATAAAAATGTTTCTTTGTTTCTTTTATACACTTCTTTATTAAACATATTATAATCTGTTTCTTTTTGAAGATCAGAAATATGAATATGTACTTTATCCCTCAATTTTCTCATACCATTAAATTTAGAGTACAAGCCACTATCGTTTCCAAAAAGATCACTATCCTTTGCCCTTCTAAATAAATCCTTCGTTTTCAAAAATTC
This sequence comes from Candidatus Nomurabacteria bacterium, assembly GCA_943354905.1. Lineage (GTDB taxonomy): Bacteria > Patescibacteriota > Minisyncoccia > Phycocordibacterales > UBA9973 > UBA9973. Next base: position 5,285 of record CALRDL010000006.1, on the reverse strand, counting down.
GTCAAGCAATACTCCGTCATTCTTCTTTTTAAAGACAATTGTATTGATTCGTAAGTCTGAATTTTGTATATTATTACAATATTTTCCTATTTCTTCATACTCTTCCTTCTTAATTAAATTTTTCTTTTTCAAGTCATGATAAATCAATGCTTCTATAATACTAAAGGCAACTATAATAAAAGTTTTATAAAGCATTTTAACTATTACTACATGTCTACTTAAATCTCTATTAATTTCATAATCCAAGTACTGTAAATATTGAAAATAATAGGCTATATTTTTTCTCAAAGCATATTCGTAAGATTCTGAATTCCACGTATTGTCTATTTTCTTCCAAAGATAATTTTGAAGAGTATCTGTTGGGGTTGGTGAAAAAGTTGTATGTAATTGTGTTATTGTATTCATTTATTTGTTCTAACTTTTCCACTCAAAAGATCCGACATTAATCCCTTTTTTAATTGTGTAAGTTTCTCTTTTAATTTTTTATTAACCGAGATTTTCTCATCAACGGATGAAAGAATTTCAGAGATTTTTACTTGCTCAGGTTTCAATGGAAGAGAAAATCTTGATTGTTCTAAATATTTAAAATGGCGATTGTATCCCGTATTTGGAATTTCCAATCTTAGTAAAGAATAAAATAAAAACTTTGGGTCATTTTCTTTTTTTGCCCAAATTATTTTAGTTCCATCGTTTCCCAGTACATAAGGAAAATCAATGTATTTTAGTATTCTTGTGTGGTCACCAAAAACTATTGCTGGTATTTTTTCTTGAATTAAATCATTACTATCTGTGTAGCCAGTAATAAAATTCTGTGCTTGATCAATAATTGGATATTTTCCTTGTTCTCTATAATCAATTTTTTTTAAGCCTTGTAATTTAGATGCAACATCAAAACAATCATTAAATGATTTTACTTGCCAGCCATTTGAAATACTTTTTTGTAATAAATTAGTTTTCATATACATTATGACTTATTTCCCCAATCTCTTTTATATATCCATTTTGGTTGCCAAGTCACATAATCAGCCGGGTCGAAATTTTCATTTAAAACTTCTATCTCAATAACCTCATCAGGATTTAAGGCAAGATTATGGGGACCATCAGGACTATTCAAATCCCAAATATGATATTTTTCTATTTTATTAATAGCATCTATCTTTTGAGAAGCCCCAAAGTCAAAAGGTATGCATTCTCTTGTTATTTGACCTTTTTTCTTTGCATTAAAAGTAATGCTTATCTTTAATTTATTATCAATTGCGTGTAGAAATTTTTCTTTCATATTTTTTTATTATTAATTATAATTAATTCTTCTTTTTAGATGGTTCTGGTAATTCTAACGCTTCAATCTTTTGTAATTGAACAATGCCGCTCATGTCACCATAAATACCGACAGTATTTTTAATAACTTTCTGAATTTGTTTTTCTTGTTCCGCCCAAGATTTTTCAAAATAGACTTTCTCTTTATCTAAAGATAATTTCATTGAAGAAAAAGTTTCAACAATAGTTTCTATTCTTTGTCTAAATTCAGTACTATTTATATAGGAATACAAAATCTCTATTTTTTCGTTTTTACCTACAGACATTGTTTTTTCTCTGGAAACAGCTTCAAGAGATTGTCTTAGTAGCGTAGCGATTGATATTGCAAGTTTGATATCACAAATCCAAACACCATCTTTTTGTATGATGCCGCTGGTTCCTTGAGGCATAGCAGAAGTAACAATCACTGCAAGGTCAGCTTTTACTAATCTTTGATCATCTTTGAGCTTCTGTATCCAACCTTCTGTCCAAGTTTTAGTTTTCTTTGATTCCCAAATTATCTTACCGCATTCAATACTATTTTTTGTTTTAACAGTTTGTATCACATCAGCACCGTTAACCCCTTTGGGAACAGGAGCTATGTCATCATATATAAATTCAGATTTTAAAAGTTCTTCTAAAATTATTTCTTGCACTTCCCCCTGTGTCTGTTGTGAGCCTTGGGCTAGTTTTCTATTTAATTCATCGTTAGCCTTCTGAGCATCAGAAACTTGTTTTTTATATTGATCAATTTCAGCCTGTTTTGCCTCTGTCGCTTTTTTAGATGCTTCTTCTTCTATCTTTTTTCTTTCTTCATTTAATTGTTTTTCTTTCTCCAACGCAAAAGCATCTTTTTCGTCTTTAATTTTTTGTTTTTCTTTTATAGCTTCAAGTGCATCTTTTCGAGCTTCTTTAAGTTTCGCTTCTGTTTCAGTTAATTGTTCCGCCATATATTTCTTTTCGGACTCTGATTCTTTTTCTATTTTTTGTTTAACACGTTTTTCAAGAAGTTTTTCTTGTTCAAGAAGTTTTTCTCCATTTTCTTTTTCAATTGAACTTCTTAATATATTTTCTTTTTCTTCAAATTCTTTTTTATACTTTGCTTCCATTTGGCTCGTCAAGGCATCGTCGATTGAAATCAATTCACCACAATTCGGACAGTTTATATTTTTTGTATCGTTTTTCATTTTTATTTTAATTTTTTAACCGCAGATGCTTTTAATTCTTTTTTTCTTCGACTTTCAATCTTTTTCAAATCTTCCTCTGCTTTAAGATTTTCTGGTTTTATTCCACGAGACAAAAGCGTCTGCCTTGTAGCTTTACTGTTTTTTATCACTTCTTCGGTCATTTGATAATGGCCTTGAAGATTTTTCTCTTTAATATTATGATCTGTCATCGCGAGCACAAAATCTTTTGCTTTTAATTCAACGTGACTGTCAAAATCCGCCAAGGATCTACCTGTGGGAATTTTTCTAACTCTTTTTAACTGGCTTGCTGTGACACCGCCATACAATGCTTCTATGTGTTTATTTTTAAATGTTGCGAACTCCACAGAAAGTTTAATTCCTCGCTGATATATTGTAGATTCAATACCTTTTTCAGTATCTTTTAATTTTGCTCGTGCTTCTAGCCTTTTATTTTCGTACTCTCTATGTTCAAGCAATTCTTGTTTACGAGTTTGTGTCGCAAAGTATGTCTGAGCGAGAGCAATTTGCGGTTTTCTGGGATCGCCATTTTGAGCAATGAGATAACATGCATAACGAGTAAGGAAAAAGTCCTCTTTAGGGCGACCACCGGAACTTTTTGCTGGCGCCGGCAAAAAGTGGTTATCCACAGGCTGATTGCTTATTTTACAAGCTTCTTTTGCTCTCTCAATAGCTTCTGCAAACTGTCGCCATGTTGTATATCCAAGCACCAGCATCAAATCACGAGCGTGCCAAAACTCCATTGAATCCTTATCATTCGATGTTCTTTTTATTGATTCTAAATCTTCTTGTATTTGTATAAGTGCTTTATCCATAAATTTAATATTTTAATTCTTTTAAGTATCCCTCGACTTTTTTGTTAATTTCTTCTTTCTCCTTTTCAATTTGTTTCAACTCTTTCCACACAATAGAAACATCAATTTTTTCCTCTATCTCCGACGAGTCAATATATCTACGAACATTTAAGTTATAATCATTTTCTTTTATTTCTTCAGCACTAATCACTCGAGCGTATTTATTTATATCTTTCCAATTATCAAAAGCAGAGACTATTTTTTCTATATCCTGATTACGTAACGAATTTTGATTTTTGCCTTCTTGATAATATCGCTCTGCATCAATAAACATTATTTTGTTTTTATGATTTTCTGGCTTATTTTTATTTAGTATTACAAGAGCAACAGGAATACCAACACCAGAAAAGAGTTTTGCGGGCATTGCGATGATAGCTTCTATCAAGTCATTTTTTAAAACTTGTTCGCGAATTCTACCAGAAGTGTCGGATTTGAAAAGCACGCCATGAGGTACAACGATGCCGGCTTTGCCATTTTCGTTTAAAGATTTGATGATATGAAGAATAAAGGCGTAATCAGCATTTTTCTTTGGGGGAAGTTCGTATCCATCTGTGCGAGCATGTTTGTCGTGTGTAAAAGTTTCCCATTCCCACTCTTTGATTGAATAAGGGAAATTTGCAACCACATGAGAAAAAGTTTGAATTTTCCCTGCCTTGTCTAAGAATTGAGGATCTGCAAGTGTATCTCCTCGGCGGATGTCGGTGCTTTCAAGCCCGTGCAAGAACATGTTTATTTTTGCAATTGCATAAGTGCCTATATTTATTTCTTGTCCTGATAAATACATTTTGCGAGCTTCTTTGTCTCCAAATTTTTCCCGAACGTAATGGTAAGCTTCCAATAAAAACCCACCCGAGCCACATGTTATATCTGTCACATGACTTTTGGCGTCAGGTTTTATTATTTTTATAATTACTCTTTCAATTTCGCGTGGAGTGTAGTACTCTGCTCCTTTTTTGCCTGCATCAGTAGCGAATTGTTTTATAAGATATTCATACGCGTCACCAAGAATATCGGAATTAATATAAGTGTTTCCAAAATTATATCTTGAAAAATGATTTATAAGTCGTTGAAGTGTTTCATTTGGAAAACGATCTTTGTCTCCAAAATTTAAATTATTAAAAATCTTATCAAGTTTTGGATTGTTTGCTGTGGTTAATTTATCAAAAACATCATTGAGTTTTGCTCCAATATTGATGGCTTCTTTTTGAATTTCTGCCCAGCGACAATCTTTTGGCATTTGAAATTTATGATTGTAGTCGGCATTGGCAAGTTCTTCATCGTGAAATTTTGCTAAAAGATCTTCATACTCTTCATCCCATGTATCACTTAATCTTTTTAAAAAAAGAAGTCCGAAAATGTATGTTTTATAATCTCCACTGTCAACCTTACCACGAAGTATGTCTGCACTTTTCCATAAAAATGCTTGAAGTTCTGGTAATTTCATTTTTTCTTTTTTCTCTGGAGCGTCTTTATCTAAACTTAAAATTGGATGAGCTAAACCCTTCTCAATTATTTCATTTATTATATCTTGAGTGAATTTTCTATCTTGCCTTATTCCAACACGTAATGGCTTAATAAGACCCTTTTCTTCCCAGTTGCGTAAAGTATCTTCATTAACCCCTAATAGTTTCGCTGCTTGTTTAATTGAATAATTGTTAGTCATAAGGATAGTATATACCCATTCGTTTCAAATGTCAAGCGTAATACACTTTTTCCTAACTCTTCCTATGTTGCTAACATAGGAAGAGGCAAAATAGTGGCTTTTCCTAACTTAATCTCAACGTATGGCCTCATCTAATAATGTTACCAAGAATTAATCTGGGCGGATTAAGTTTTTAATACAAAAAGTATATCATAAATGCCATTTGGAAAGCTTTTGGATTTTGTGTACAAGCTCATCAATTTCTTTCCTGAGAGCAAATGGATCGAG
>CALRDL010000005.1 GCA_943354905.1 Candidatus Nomurabacteria bacterium | reverse complement strand
GAAGAACTTGGAAAACACTGCAAGAATATTTGCATTTCTACAATTATGAGAGAATCCATTTAGGAAAATATTTAAACGGAATGATACCGGTCGAAAAATTCAATTATTACTTATCCACAGTGTCACCCTTGAAGGTTAACTAAACAGCACCTCCCCCTATATAGGGGGCGAGTTTTGGGGAAGGGACTGGGTAGGGGTATAAGTATTACACAACAAAATCTTCTATACTGTCAAGCACATAATGTGTTATATTTACTACACAAATGGAAAAAAATACGACAGCTCAACCAAATGAAAATGAAAAAACCACATGGCAATCATTTTGGGAATTGGTGCGTTTCGCATTTATAGCACTCTTGGTAGTCATTCCTGTTCGTTTTTTCTTAGCCGAGCCATTCGTAGTTTCTGGAAGTTCTATGTTCCCTACTTTCGAGAATGCGGATTATTTGATAGTAGACAAAATATCTTACAGATTAGATAAACCAGAAAGAGATGATGTTGTTGTTTTTAAATATCCACCTAATCCGAAAAAATTCTTGATCAAGAGAATCATAGGATTACCTGAAGAAACAGTAGACATAAAAAATAATACTATAACTATATTTAACGATGAGTATATAGATGGATTTGTACTAAATGAACCCTATATAAAAGAAATGCAAACCAATACTACGCATCTAACATTAAAAGATGATGAGTATTTTGTGATGGGAGACAACAGAAACGCGAGTTCTGATTCCAGATACTGGGGACCTCTTCAAAGAAAATTCATTACCGGTAGAGCATTACTACGACTTCTTCCGATAAATGATATAGATTTTATGCCGGGCGATTATAAACAACAAGTAAACTAAATTTGTATGAAAAATAAAATAAGTAAAAATTTAAAAATCGAAGATGTAACTTCTCCAAAAGGAATGCGAGATCTGATGAATGAAGAATATTATGCCTTTCAAGGATTTTTTGAGAAAGCTCAAGAGATAGCTGTATACTATGGCTTTAAACCTCTCGAGACTCCCATATTAGAACACGAAGAAATTTTTACCACAGGGATAGGTCAAGGCACAGACATAGTAGAAAAAGAAATGTATAATTTGAAAACTAAAGGTGGAGACAATCTGGCCCTCCGACCAGAACACACTGCTCCCCTCGTCCGCGCATACATCGAACACGGAATGCAGAGCATGCCCCAACCAGTAATGCTCTATCAATATGGTCCGTCTTTTAGACACGAAAAACCTCAACGTGGACGCTATCGACAATTTTGGCAATTTGATTCTGATGTACTCGGTAGTGAAAAGAGTATCATGGACGCACTCGTGATCAAGACATGTATGACCATTCTCGAAGAAGCTGGTGCAACCAATCTTTCTATCGATATAAATTCTATCGGTGACAAAGAATGTAGAAATGCATACACTAAAGAGCTAACAAATTATTACAAAAAAAATCTAAGTCAACTACCGAGCGTGGATAGAGAAAGACTAAAAATAAATCCGCTTCGTATTCTTGATTCAAAAGAAGAAAAAACTAAGGAACTAAATATAAATGCGCCTGATTCTATTTCTTTTCTTTGTCCTTCATGCAAAAAACACTTCAAAGAAGTTTTGGAATACCTAGAAGAGATGGGTATTCAATATAATATAAATAAAAATCTAGTCCGTGGACTTTCCTACTATACTCGCACTGTTTTTGAGGTTCTAGAAGAAACAACAGGAGAGAATAGTTCCGCGATCGCACTCGCTGGTGGTGGACGTTATGATTATCTAGCTCGCCAAATAGGGTCAAAGAAAGACGTCCCAGCTGTGGGTATGTCTATAGGCGTAGATAGAATAGTGGCTTCCCCTTGGTATAAAAAACTCGCTCCAAGAATATTAAAAAAACCGAAAATTTATTTCATTCAGCTTGGAACAGAAGCAAAATTAAAGAGCTTGAACATTATTGAAATATTAAGAAAAGCGCATATACCAATAGCTCAATCATTATCCAAAGATAGCCTAAGTTCTCAGCTCGCTATAGCTGAAAAACTCGCCGTCCCTTACGCTCTAATATTTGGAGTCAAAGAAGCTTTGGACAATTCGGTAATAGTAAGGGACATGAGTAACCGGTCCCAAAACACAGTAAAATTAACTGAGCTTCTGGAATACTTGAAAGAGTTAAAATAATTTGATAGATAATAATCATGAAGAAAATTCTTCAAAAAGATAGCAAAGTTTTGCATAAAATAGCGGAAGAAATACGTATCGTAGATATAAAAACGCCCAAAATACAAAAAGTGTTAAAAGAAATGTCAGAGTCTTTGGCTAAAGAAAGTGATGGTGTAGCTATTGCAGGCCCACAGATAGGATATAGTCTGCGAATTTTTGTAGTCTCAGGAAAAGTCTTTTCAGCAGAATTCGCTCCACAAGGTCTCTCGCAGGCGGACGCGCCGACCCACCCGCTTTCGCCAGAGCGAAGCGATGGCGTGCGGGGAGGGAGCGACAACATTGACCCTGTTGCAGAAAAAGATATGGTATTTATAAATCCAAAAATTTCGAAAATGTCCAAAAAAAAAGAATGGGTACCTGAAGGTTGTCTTTCAGTACGTCCAATTTATGGTAAAACTTATCGCTCTCTAAAAGCCACCGTCACAGCCTATGACGAAAATGGAAAGAAATTTATCCGTGGTGCTTCAGGATTACTCGCTCAGATCTTTCAACATGAGACAGATCATCTAAATGGCATACTTTTTACAGATCACGCTAAAGATTTAAAAGAAGAAGTACGAAAATAATATGCAAAAATTAAATTTTATATTCTTTGGTACACCAGATGTTGCCTCTGATACACTTGAAATTTTAAAAAAAATAGAGTTTTTGCCTATGCTTATTGTTACGTCACCGGATGCAAAAAGCGGGCGAGGTTTACATATGCAAACTTCGCCCGCCGGCTTATTTGCAGAAGAAAACAATATCCCCTGCCTAAAACCAGAAAAACTAGATGCTGAATTTGCTAACCAATTAAAATTTAAAAAATATGACTTATCTATTATAGTGGCTTATGGGAAAATAATCCCTGAAAATATTTTAAAAATTCCAAAATTAGGATCAATTAATATCCATTATTCTCTTTTACCCAAATATCGGGGTGCTTCGCCTGTAGAATCAGCAATATTAAATGGTGAAACAGAAACAGGAGTAGCGATTCAACAAATGGAATTTAAATTAGATTCTGGAAACATTTTAGCAATGGAAAAAGTTCAAATAGGTAAAAATGAAACAGCCCCTGCATTGAGAACACGTTTAATAAAAATCGGTGGAGAACTTTTGGTAAAATTATTACAGAGTCCTTTCAAAGATGGAGAAAAGCAAGATGAATCTCAGACAACATTTTGCAAAAAAATAAAGAAAGAAGACGGGCTGATAAATTTAAATGATGATCCTATAAAAAATTATAATAAATTCAGAGCATACGCCTCTTGGCCAAGGACTTTCTTTTTCCAAAACAACAAAAGAATCATAATTACTGACGCTGACCTAATTCCCGCCCGACCGGACGACACCTGTCGGGCTGGTGGTGACAGTGTTTTTGTCATCAAAAAAGTCCTCCCTGAGGGTAGAAAAGAAATAAAATGGGAAGAATTTCTAAAGATTAATACTTCGAAGTAAAAGGATTTCTCTTGGAAAGACCTTTCAACATTTTTTTGACACTAGTTGCTCCACGTTTAAAGAGAGTTTGCTTACGATCTTTGTTCTTACTTATTTCTCGAAAAAGATTCTCTTTGACCACATCTATAGCTTGATACAGATCTTCTTCGTCAGCACTCGCATAAAATTTCTCACCATCTAGGTTGATCAAACAATCCGCATGAAAAACATTCCCGGATTTATGATGATTCGTATTTTTTGAAACTTCAAAAGAAATATTCAGTCCATTTTTATTGGCAAGCAATCTACCTAGGTTGGTATCTTTATTTAAAACATAATCCCTGATAGCTTCTGTCAACTCCATATTTTTAGCTTGTAAATTTATATTCATACCCATATTATACAGCAAATAAAATTAAAGGCAAAAACTTTTATTTATCTATATTTTTCTTGGTGAAAAATTTCTCAAACCATACTTGAAAAACAAGTAAGATAAACACGAAAAATAAAATAAATCCAATCGAAGTATATATATTCTCAGAAATTTCAGAAACATACGCGTAGCCCTTGCCTGCAGTAAAACCAATAAATGCAATGATGAATATGGATAGAGCCAAGGATGTAGATTGGTAATACATAAATTTTTTAAATGATAATTGGGTCTTGTGTATGTAAGTGACCAACAATACTGGAGTGCCGACAAGAAATTTTATTATAATAAATGCCAAAAAATGATTGCCTTTACTAGCTCTATGTATGGCTTCTGTAATGACAGCAAAGGTCACACTGCCATGTCTAGATGTAGCGGTCTTGTCTATCAATTTTGTTTTCGCCAAAAAAAACCAAAAAATATTTGGCAAAAAAGCACCTAAAAAAATTATAGGCACAATCAGAAAACTCGAAAAAAAATTTTGAGCTATGAGAAACCCAACTAAAAATAAAACAATCTCTCCTCCGAACATCGCCGCTAAGAAAATTATGAGATATTCTATTGACTGATAGTCAATTATAAACAAACGCAACCATTCTATTGATTCAGCCATTCTTATATTCTAACAATTTTTTACTATAATGGAAATATATCGTTCCAACTAATAATAAATGATACCCAAACCCTACTGGATAGGTAATAATTAAGTTAATTCGTTCATTTGATTTAATAACTATTCACCTACATGCGCGAATTAGAGTGTGCTTAAAATACTAACGTTTGATGCTAAGATTTCGAGTAAGTGCTGTAAGCATGACATCGAGATTCATCATCGCAACCCCGACCACGGTATCAGCTCCTCCGTAATATATGTATAGTTTCTCACCTATTTTAGCCATCCCGCAGGGAAAAACAACATTATTCACCACACCCTTTTTTTCGTACTCTTCCTCTGGCCAAAATATTGGATCAGCCGTGCGAGCAAGAACCAAGGTGGGGTCTTTTTTATCTAAAAGCACAGCGCCGATGCGATAAGTACCATGCGTGTGTGACACCCCATGATAAAGCAATAGCCAACCGTACTTTGTTTTGATCGGCGGTGCGGCAATGCCAACTTTGACACTATCCCAAGCATTTACTTTCGGCCCGAAAATGCGTATGCATTTTTTTACGATATCATTTTTTGAATCAAGGGTACGCACAAAGTCTCCGCACACCTGGTCATTAACTCGATGCAGAATAAAATATTTTCCATCTACCTTTTCTGGAAAAACACAGGTATCCTTGTCGTCGAATCCAGTTGGGGTTATGATCATCGGACGCTCCCATTTCCAATTGTGAGCGAGAAAGTTTTTTTCGCTGATGGAAGTAATGGCAACCCGCGGAGGTCCGACTCCATCAAATGCGGTGTAACACATGTAAATAGTTTTCCCTATTTTAGTAATGCGCGGATCCTCGCATCCAGAATTTGCTCCGGAAATTTTCTTGGTTTCAAATTCTTCACGCGGAATGTATATCGGTTCAGTAAAACGCTCTTTGATATTGCACCCGTCTTCGGCAGAAGCATAACCCAAAGTAGAAGTGTTGTCGTTCGAAAGCGCTCGATAAACAATGTGGGTAGTCTTGCCGATCTGAAGAGCCGCTGGATTGAAAACAGCTTTTGATTCCCATGTGTGATCTAAAAGAGGCAAAAGAATTGGATTCTTTACATAACGAGAAAAATGCCATTTGCTTTCGGTCTTTGGATTGATGGTGGAAATAAGATCAATTATATTCATATATGCTTTACAAATAGTGGTATCAGACGCACCGTAGTAGATAGTTAGGCGGTCTTTTTCGAGTACTGCCCCACTCGGAAAAACAATATCGCCAACGTGGCCAGAGAGTTCGTAAACTTCTGAGGGCACCAGTATCGGCCCTTTGGTCGCACCGATTATTTTACTCGGATCATCTAAATCCAAAAGTAGAGCTTCAATGCCAAAGATGCGCGGTAAATTTTCTGAACTAGAAAAATAATTTTGAATGTATGAGTAAATGAGCAACCAGCCAGACTTTGTTTTTATCGGTGTGGCGCCAACCTCTATATGGTCATGCGGAGCACGGCGAGGATTTAACACATATTTCCCCACACCCTGATTCCATTTATTCCAAAATTCAGGATCCCAAAAATCTGCAACTTCGTTTGTCAAGGCTAAGACCATTTCAGTACCTGCCTCATCGGTATGAGAAGAAAAGATAAGGACTACCTTGCCTCCGATACGTTCTCCAAAAAGAGTTGCACCTTTGGCATTAAACGGGGTTACTAAATGCCTTTCAAATACAGTTTTTAAATCTTTTGAAACGGCCACTGCGACTTTGATATTTTCAGGTCCAAACGGATACCCGCCCAACGCCGTATAAAAAGTATAAAATTTACCTTCAAAATATGTTATGCGTGGATCTTCGCATCCATATTTTTCCCATTCTTCTTTTGGGGTAATAAATTGCCGACGTTTTTCAAAATGCGTTCCATCTTTACTCTCACCAATACCGATAACTGAAATCTGTTCCGGAGTACGAAGCTTATCGGGTGAGGAGATAGCGCGATAAACCCCGTAAAAAATATTCCCGTGCAAAACCACACTCATGTTAAAAGTGGCAAAGGCCTCCCAGTAGCGATCTTTATCTGGAGTAAGTATTGGATTGTGATGTGAACGTTTAACAACAAACATATCTTAAATCCTCGTTACATATTTTTTAAATTTTACAACTTTGTGTTTTTTCAGATCTTCGAGTAGTTCAGTAAGTAAAATCGTTGCTACCCCGACCACCATGTCTGCTCCACCGTAATATACAAAAAGCCTATCGTTTTTCACCACCGCTCCGCAAGTATAAATAACTCCCCATTTGCAACCGTTATTTTCATAATCCTCGTCCGGTTCGAGAATTGGCTCTGGTGATTTGTAAAGAACTTTCGTCGGATCTTCACTGTCTAGGATCATTGCCCAAATTTTATATCGCCCAGGATCATGTTCTTCGATTTTGTGGTAAAGCATCAGCCATCCAAGCTCAGTTTTGATGGGTGCTGGCCCAACCCCGCGCACCCCGCGCTCGCGCGACTGCCACTCTGGACTGCCTTGATGAATACTATTTATAAATTTCTTGCCATCAAATTCATCAAAACTATCGAAATAGTGAATTAAGATTTTAGGTGAAATGCTATGTAAAATAGCGTACTTGCCCTTCACTTTTTCTGGAAAGATAACCCAATTCTTATGTATTTCATTTGGGGGTGAAATTAGTATTGGATTTTTCCATTGCCACCTTTTTGCTTCAAAATCTGAAAACGCTATTGAAGTAAGAGCAATACGAACTGAACCCCAGCCGTCAAAAGCTATGTAAAGTAAATATACCGTGTCGTCTATCCGCGTAACACGTGGATCCTCGCATCCACCGTTCCATCCACCTCCTGAGATATAGTCTATCGGCGCAACTGTGTATTTTACCCTATTAAAATTATTTCTGCGCATAAAAATAGTGTACGTAGGACGATCGATGATGTTGTAACCATCGTGGCTTCCAGCATAGCCGAGTACAGACGAATCATCATGCCCGATAGCACGATAAATAAGATGAATCTTTCCTGTGCCCAGAAATGCTGTCGGGTTAAATGTTGCTTTCGACTCCCATGGATACAGACGTGGAGAAATTATCGGGTTATGTAGAGCGCGAGTGAGCTCTACCCTTTTTTTTATTTTTGCAACTTTTTTCTTTGTAACTTTTTTTACAACTTTTTTTATCCCAACTTTGGTTGAAACCTTTTTAATTATTTTTTTATTTTTAGACTCTGCCATATTTGTCTTCTATTCTTATAATATCATTTTCATCGAAATCCCCTGTCGATATCTCTAAAATTTCAGTATCACCACCTGTGGATCTAACACGATGATTCATTTTGGGTGGTATTTCAAATTCATCTCCAGCTTTTGCATTAACCATAGATTCTCCCATTGTTATTTCTGGCAACCCTGAAATCACTCGCCAGAATTCTTTTCGTTTGTTGTGATATTGTAAACTGAACGTTTCGCCTCTTTTTATAAAAAGAATTTTTACTGTGGACGGATTATTATGAGTAAGTTGTCGAAAATTCCCCCACGGACGCTCTATTGTAAATGGTTTAAATTCAGCCATAATTGTATATAAGTATACAACCAAATGTTTAATTAAGCCAGTTTTTAATAACTTCCGTAGTTTCTTCTGGCCCCCCAACTGCAATAGTTTCTATACCCGCTTCATGAACTGAATAATCGTTCCCCCCAGGAAAAAGCGCATCGCCAACAAATATCATATCAGATTTTTGTAAACCCAACTTGTCTAGTAAGCGTGAAAGTCCCACTGCTTTATTAAATCCTTTGGGTAAAATATCGATACTCGAAGTACCATTAACCAAAATCTCAACTTCAGGTAAGTGGGGGGCGAGTATGGCTCGAATCTTTTCTCTCTTTTTTCTGTCCGGATCAAAAAGCTTTTTCATCTCGATTGGAGCTTGTTGCCCATTCGGGGTAAAAGTTATCTGTGTATCTCGGTCTTCAATAATTGCTCCAATAGGGTTGAGCGGTATGCCATATTCTGGAGAATCAATCACTATTTGTAATAATTTCTTGGCTCGATCTTTTACTTCTTCCTGTAGTGGTTCTTTATCGGTTAGCACCCATTCCTTTTTTTCTTTATCATATTCGTATCTCTGACTACCGCTCGTTGGTAATAATTTTAAATTATTTATAAATGGCATCAGATCCTCATCTTTTAGAAATGGTGGGAGGAATTGCGTCTCTAATTGTCTAAAGCCACCACCTGAAATCACAAAAATCATTTTCTTTTTTATTAATTCTTTAATCAAACTAGCCATTGACTCGGTAATGGGCATCTTGCTCACTGTCAACGTACCATCGATATCGAAAGCAATAATTTTTTTATTTGGAAGCATTACTTTTTAATTTTTTATCAACGTATTTTTTGAGCAATTTGGAGGAGCTATTAATTTTTCCACCTTTGCCGACATTATAAACAATTTTGATTCCGAGCTTTTTACACATATTTATATCATGGTGTAAAGAAGAAAGTGGATTATCTGCATCTTTATTGTTTCGGTCACCCCCATTCACAAACATATATGGACGAATTTTAGACAACTCCGCACAGACACTCATAGCTCGCGCATCTTTTGAATTTTTTCGATGCACGGAAATAATAACTCGATCTACATCACGAAAATGCGAGATTACTTCAGCTCTGTCTTTTGCATTCATGAAACCTTGACCTTTTTTATTTCGAATCCAGTTATCGTTGTTGATCACCACCACCAGCCTATCACCGAGCTTCTTGGCTTCCTTAAACAGTCGCACATGTCCTGGGTGAATGGGATCAAACCCCCCACTAACCATGACTATTTTTTCTAGCTTTGTGTATGGAGATTTTTTAGACATTTCCCTTTAATTTTTTTTATTTAGTATTACGACTTCTTCGAGTAGCTCTTTTTGCTTTCATGATCCTCTTTACTGCCAAGCGTTTCTTAGTCTTGTGTGAACGACGAGACTTCTTCTTAGGACTTAATGTTGTACTTCTTTTTGCCATATGATTTTGCAAATCACGTCGCACGGGTTAATTTTGATAAATTATGTCGTGTTCTCCTTTAAAACACGACCTGTGCGACGCTACTTTTATTATTTATAATACTTATTTATATATCTTAACATAAAACCTATTTTTAGACACCTTTCTTTTTTAACCAATCTATCATTTTGATAAATGTAGTTGGTCCAGCCTCTCCGTCTGCCGACAAGCCTTGATCTTTTTGGAAAACTGTTACAAGCTTTACCGTAGTCGGACCATAGTCATTATCTATCTTACTTGTCGTATTATTGAAAAGATTTAAAAATTTCTGGACTGTCCCAACTCTCGAACCAGAAGACTTCAATTTCATATATACATTATCTTTTACCAATTTATTTAATTCGTCTATCAAGATCTGGTATTTGTACTTAGTCGTCTCTGTTGGTTTTAGTTCTTCTGGTGTCTCTTTTGGTTTCTCTTCACCAACTAAAGCTGGTGGTATTTCTAGCTCTGATTTTAGAGTACCTAATTCTTTTTTTACCGATACTAATTCTGTCTTCAGATTTTCATTCTCATCCTGTAGTTGCTCGACTTTTTGTTTGATTGAATGTTCAGAACCTGATTGTATATTTACAATAGCCCAATATCCGAGAAGCCCAAATCCGACCAGAACCACAATAGAAAACAATGTAAATTTTAATTTTTCCATACCTCTATTTTAGCAAAAAGTTTCAAAAGTAGCAAAATCTTTTTTTAGTATATAGCACATTAGCTTTCAGTATTGTTTTAAAAATAAGTTCGGAGTTTATCTGACAGAGTGAGCCAGTTAGTAGAACATCTAAAAAATGCTTGCGCGCGATTCATTTTTTAGATGTTCTACTAATTGGCCCGAGAGGTAAGAAATCTTTCCTTACATAAACAGTATACCTTTTGTACTTTTTTGAAACAAGTTTTTAAAAAGACACAAAAGCTGTTCGACCCCTACCCGCATGTGAAGCAGTTCACATTCTCCCCCGGAAACATAAATCAAAAACACCCATACATATATGTATGGGTGTTTTTGATTTTGCTCGGGAGGTAGGGATCGAACCTACGACCAATCGCTTAACAGGCGACCGCTCTACCGCTGAGCTACTCCCGAATATTTAATTAAAACAAAGAACTTCTTCCATACTAACAGAATTTAAGTAAAAAACAACATCAAAATTTGCATTATTGATAAAATAAGTTAGAATAACCTAGTGTTTGAGCAATTGCTTAAATGCTGTTTGGGCCGTTAGCTCATCTGGTAGAGCACCTCATTTGCAATGAGGGGGTGGCAGGTTCGAGTCCTGTACGGTCCACCATACGTTAAAAATCTCCCTTCTGGGAGATTTTTAACGTATGGTGGTGTCATTATATCATTTGCTCGAACTTTTTTCCAAGAAAAAATGAAAGACTAGCGTTTGCCAACGCGCCACCCGAAGTAATGGTGTCAGGTACTTTTATCCTCACGATTACCGAATGCCTTCTGATTTTTTTAATGGAGATTGGGTTGCAACTAGAAAAAATACTCCTAAAATGATAAAATCATTTTATATGGAAAAGACAGAAAACCTGATTTGAAAAAAATGATGAGTAAAACTTCGGGCATAGCTATTGCCCTCCATTGTCTGATTTGCTCTCAAAATAATTTATGAATTTGTACAATATTTTCGGTAATCTTTACAATTACTCAATACAAAAATATGCTCACAATCTTGGTGCAAATTTTTTATATTTACCTGCAGATATAATAATTAGAAAAAATTTAGCGGATAAATATAAAGATTTTAAAAAAAATCAGAGTTCTTTATCATTTCTAAAATCTAGACCACAATTACAAGAATTATATCGTTCGAGCAATGTTACAAATGCAACAATTTCAGATATTTATAATATTGAATATAACCAGAACACACTAAATAATTGTAATTATAAATTTTTAAATGCTCTTCTTTTTGAAAATGGTTTTAATAAAATATCTGGGATAAATATTGAGAATCTTAAAGGTAAGAAAATTCTTGATGTCGGTGCTGGTAGTGGAGAGCTAGAGAAATTTCTTATCACACAAGGTTGCAATCCTAAAGATATTACCGTAACTGATGTATCAGAGGAATCATGTAAAAAAATTTCTACATTAGAAATCTCTGCATTAGTTGGTCGTTTAGAAAATCTAAATTTTGAACAGAATTATTTTGACCTAATTTTTCTAAGTTATTTTATTGATTATGACATTGATCAAGTTTCAACATTCAAAGCGACATCAAAAATTTTAAAATCAGGCGGTAAAATAATTTTTGAAGGATTACTTCCTTGTGAACCTGTCTTAAAAATAAAACAAGATAAAAATAAATTTATTACAAAAGGTAAATCACTTTTAGGTGACATTGAATGTATTGTTAATTTTTTCAAGCAAAATTTAAATAATATATTCCTTGAAGGAATATATCTAGGTTCTCGTTTTATTCACAATAAAAATGGTATTGTAAAATTAGATTCCTGTTTTCTTGTATTTGTAAAAAGATAGAGAGCAAATTCTCCTGACGACTCATTATTTTAAACAAATATGTTATAATGAAAGTGTTCTATGTTTAGAAGAAAAATACCCAGTAAAAAATATTTTGCCCTCACTTCGATGCTTGTTTTGGTGGGATTTTTTGCTTGTACGCTTCATATAAACCCTCGATCCCTTTATGGTATCATTGAAGCTAATACTGAATACTCCAATAATCAAGTAGTTTGTGTTGATCATCAGGGAGCAATATACTCTTGCTCAAGAGAGCAAGAGTATATAATGTTAGTTACAACAATCCTTCCATCTATTATTGAGATTACATCATTAACTCCTATCGTTACTATTTTTGATAGTTATACTATTTTATACGATCCGCCCGATAAAATTCCACGATATATAAAAAATAATACATTCCTGATATAAATAGTAAGTAATTTTTATTAATTATTTAATTTAACTATTTATATTCTATGAACAAAAAAATTATTATTGCTCTTGTTGCTATCCTCTTGATGGGGGGTGGCATCTATTACACAACTTCACAAAATAAAACTGCCCCCATGGCTTCAGACGGTCGTACCGATGAGAGTAAACCTCATACCGATATTGTTCCTCATAATTAAAAAAATATATGAAAGAAAAAATCTCTTTATACAAAAAGAGGTCTTTTGAAATACTACAAAAGTTAACAAAAAATCAAAAGATCTTTTCTATAGTAGGACTGTTTGTTTTGGTCGTAGTTACAACAACTATCGTGTATGCTAGTCCTGATGGACATGATACTCCTGTTGTTGAAGTAAAACAAAATGAACAAGTAGTTGTCAGGAAGGTTGGTGATACAGATACTGATGCTATATCACAGGAAGGTCTTGGTAGTTTCTATGGCGAGATCGTATCAAAGGATGTGGCATCAATTAATCCTTCTCGAGAAGGAGTGATTAGCTCTTGGAATGTTTCTGTGGGTGATAGCGTATCTACAGGCAGTGTTCTTGGATACATTACAGTTACTGGAGTATCTTCAGAACAGCAACAACAAATTGCTGTTGCAGAATCTGAAGCAATTAAAGCAAAACTAGATGCTGAACTAGCTATGAGTATAGCTCAAGACTCAGGTGATGTATTCTCACAAGCTCAAGAAAAATATAAAAACTTGTCTGAATCACAAAATCAAGCATATGGAAAGATAAAAAATGAAAATGTAGTCGAGAGTGAAATCAATAATCTTGCACGCCTTTCATTTTCTGAAATTTATCCTCTGATAGGAATCCCAAATCAGTCGTATTCCTCTCTGGGGGTTCTTTTTCAAACAGGAAGTTCTATCTTCAATGATAAAACATACCTAGGGATTAAATACGGTGTAGGGGTAAAAAGAACCTTACTAGATTCTGAATACCAAAGTTATACAAATGGGTATGTAAAAAAAATAAGAGATGGAAATGTAGAAATCGGAGACTTACAACAATTCCTTAAAAAAACAACCGAGGTTCTTACAGAGAGTTTTCCTCAAGGTGATCTTTTTACTCAAAAAAATATTGATGATGCTTTTGCACTTGTAAAAGATTATCAAGAAAAAACAGCAGATGTGTCAACTCGATACCGAGAACAATCTTTGGTGGGTGTAGATTTGCAAAAAAACCTCATTTCATTCGAAACTGAATTAGATTTAAAAAAGCTTGATCAAAAAAATACTCAAAGTAAGGCAGAAAATAATGCTAAAGTAGCTTTAATTCTTGCTCAAAAACTTGCAGTGAGTGCTGGTGGAGTTATCCCTATACTCTCTACAAAGTCAGGAGTGGTGGCAACTGTTGAGAAAAATGTTGGTGACTATGTGACAATCTCTGATCGTATAGGCTTTATATCCAATGCAAATCCCAGAAAAAGTGTGAGATTCACCATACCTGCTTCATGGAAGGATATAAACAAGGGAGATAGTCTTTCAATTGCATGGCGGTCAGAATATGGAATGGGTAGTGCGATTATTGCTGGTATTAGTCCTATAATTGATGAGAAAGGTGGATATCAAGCAGAAGCTGTAATTTCCAAAGAAACAGTATTTCCAGTGGGAGCGTCAGTTCGTATTATTCCCGAAAATTCTAAAAAAGGAGTATTCATAAATCGTAAAGCCGTGGTATTTGAAGGAGTAACACCGTTCGTTTGGATCGTTACCGAGAGCAATACAATTCGTAAGCAAGAAATAAAAGTTGGAAGAGGACTTGGGGAGTATGTGGAAATTCTTTCAGGACTTGAACGAGAATTTTCGTATCTCGTTATACTTGACCCTCTTGTTATATTAGAAAATGGAAAATCTCTCTCTGAAGTTATTAAAACTAAATCAAAGGTCGAAATATCATCTCCTCTAATCCAAGATGAAAGCAAGCCTCATGAACATTAATTCTTCATATATAGTATGTTTAAAAAAATAATTAGTTGGTCAACCTTACATAGAAATAAAACTATTTTCTTTTCAGTATTACTTACTTTTTTGGGTATATATGCTGGTATGAATATGAAAGTAGATGTATTGCCAGACATTAACAAACCTACTGTAATAGTTTTTGCGGAGGCAGATGGGCTTGCACCAGAAGAAGTGGAAAAAGCAGTATTGATACCACTAGAAAATGCAGTACTTGGTACGGCAAATGTTGAAAGAGTTCGTGGTACTGCTTCATTTGCGCTTGGTATTATAAATATCGAATTTCCGTTTGGTAGTGATATATATAAAAATAGACAATTAGTCCAAGAGAGAATATCCGCTGTTGCATTACCTTCGAACGTAAAAGTTTCACTAGGCCCCGTTTCTTCTGTGATGGGAGAAATAATGTGGGCAGGTATAAAAAGTGATGTACATTTTTCACCTGTAGAGTTACGAACATATGCAGACTTCACTCTAAAACCTAACTTACTAAAGGTTAAAGGTATTTCTGATGTAATTGTAATGGGTGGAGATGTGCTTGAGTGGCAAGTGCGTCTTAATGCAGACACATTAGGAAGATATGGTATTACTCAAGAAGAAGTAAATCTTGTTTTGGAGAGGAATTTACAAAATGCATCTGCGGGGATATTGCAACAACAAAACAAAGAGTATCCCGTTCGAATTTTTGTAGCCCCAAAAGAAATTAGCGAATTGGCTGAAATTGCGATACAAACTGAAAAAGGTGTTGTTCGCCTCGGCGAAATCGCCTCATTTGTTGAAGGAGCGAGTATTGTCCGTGGTGGTGCATCTGTTGACGGCAGTCAGGGAATAATTCTTAGAATATTCAAACAGCCAGATGCTGAAACGCTAAAAGTAAGTAAGGCAGTGGATACACTTTTTACAGATTTGCAAAAAACAGCTCCAAGTGAAATAACTCTTCGTACTGATCTTTTTAGACAGGAATGGTTTATTTCTGCAGGACTTTCAAATGTTGAAAAGGCTCTATTTGAGGCGCTTATCATTGTTGCTCTTATTGTATTTCTATTTTTAGTAAAATGGAAACCAACACTTATAACCCTACTAGCAATACCTACTTCGATTGCATTTACGGCGATCATATTCTATATCTTGGGTTTATCAGTAAATGTTATGACACTTGGTGGTATAGCTGTAGCAGTTAGTGAATTAGTGGACGATGCAATTGTCAGTGTTGAAAATATTATTAAAAGATTACGCGGTAAAAAAGTTACTGGACTTGAAAGACTAAAACTCATTGTTAATGCAGTTCAAGAAGTAAGAGGGTCTATCATATACGCAACTATCTTAGTAGTCCTTGTGTTTATTCCTGTGTTCTTTTTACCTGGTGTTGAAGGAAAATTACTTACGTCATTAGGTCTATCTTATATAGTGTCATTGATTGCATCACTTATTGTTTCGTTAACTCTTACGCCTGCACTTGCATCATTGTTCCTCAACGAAGATGAACACGAAGAAAAACCCCCAAGAATAATTACTTGGATTGAATTAGGAACAGAAAAAATATTAAAATCAATCATTTATTCTTGGAAAGTAGTTACTGGTATATTTATAATAATAATGATTGCAACTATTATTTTATATGTTAATGCAGGCAGAGAAGGAATACCACCCTTTAATGAAGATTCATTAACTATAGGAGTACTTCTTCCAAATGGTACTGGTCTTGAAACAACAAATCTTTTTTCTCAAAATATTGGTGCACAAATCAAATCACTACCTTTTGTATTAAATGTCAGTAATACGACTGGTCGTGCAGGAGCAGATCCTCATGCAAGTGGTGCAAATTCAGGTGAAATGCAAATAGTCTTTAAAGAAGGATCTACAGAAAAAATAGATGAGTATATATTGGAAGTTCAAAACATACTAGATAAATTCCCTGGTGCTAGTTTTTCACTTGGTAAACCTATTACCCATCGCGTAGAAGAACTACTTTCAGGTGTGCGTGCTCCAATTGTTATAAAATTATACGGAGATGATGTAGACAATTTGCGAAGCTATGGAAATGTGGTTATAACCGCTCTTACTTCGCAGTCGGGAGTAAGTAACGCTCAATTATCACGAGATGTAAAAGTTCCAGAAATCCATATATACCCAGACTTAGGCACACTCTTTAAACAAGGAAATGATCCTGGACTTCTTGGAAAGGAAATTGAATCAGGATTTATTGGAAATAATGTTGGCGAAGTAGTGTCGGGATTACAACGAATACCCGTAGTAACAAAGTTAGATAATGAAAGTAGAAATTCATTTAGTGGACTACGGGATACACTTGTGAGCGAGACAGGCGTTAATATTGGAAATAGTTCAAGCATAGAATTTGGCGAAGGAAGAACATCCATAAGTCATGAAGGTGGAAAACGTGTCGTAGTCGTGAGTGCAAACTATGAAGGTGGTGATATTATCGGAGCAGTAGATTCTGCAAAATTAATACTAGAAAAAGGAGAACAACCAGAAAATATTACTATTAGTTACGAGGGTACCTACCAAAGCCAAAAAGAAAACAGTAATAAATTATTATTTTTGTTTATTATAGTAATACTACTCATTGCGATTATTCTTTACAATGTTTTCTCTTCTTGGATACTTACAGCACTTATCCTTCTTAATATACCTGTGGCATTCTTTGGTGGACTACTGTTTGTGTACATAGAAGGAGGGACCATTAGTCTTGCTCATCTAGTCGGTTTTATTTCTCTTGCAGGAATAGTTTCTCGTAATGGAATTATGCTTATCTCAAGAGTAAAAGAGCTAGATGATGAGAATATTCCAGGAATACCATTGAATACAGTCATTATGGCAACAAAGGAAAGAGTAGTTCCAATAATCATGACTTCTATAGTTGCAGGTCTAGCTTTGATCCCGTTCATTATTGGAGCTAGTTCTCCTGGTAATGAGTTTCTAGCACCACTCGCTGTCGTTACTATGGGAGGGCTTATAACCTCTACGATAACATCACTATTCTTTATGCCAGTACTATTAGAGAGATTCGGAAGAAAAATCTAAGTCGATCAATACAAAAAACCACTCAGTTTGAATGGTGTTTTGTAGTTATCCACATTTTGGGCTTATATTCACTCACTTTAGCCTTATTGACAGGGGTGTTTCTGATATGATACACTTTTGTTATATTATGAAAAGCAAGAGTAATTTGTTAGAACAGCTTAAATCCCTGCCTCATTTCAGTAAAAATACTGTTTGTCAGCTTGGTAAACAGCTGGGATTGAAGGACTCAACGATTAATGTTTATATTAGCCGGTTTTTGAAGTATAAAGATATTATTCAGCTTAAAAGAGGGTTGTATGTTTCTGCTGATTTTTTCGAGAAGAACAAGAACGATGTTTCTTACTCGTTTTACTTTGCAAACATAATCCGCACGCCGTCATACATCAGCTCGTGGGCGGCACTCCAGTATTATAATCTCGCCACTGAAGCGATCCATTCCATAACTTCGGTCACGCTTAAGGTGACGAAGGAATACCAGACAAAGGCCGGTAATTTTTCCTATCAGTCAATTGGTAAAGACTTATTTACGAATTTTTCTTTAGCCAAAGGAAAGTTTGATTTCTACATAGCTTCTCCCTCTAAGGCATTGTTTGATCTGCTCTACTTCCGAACACACCAGTTTAATGGTCTGGACATAGAAAAAGTCAAAGCGATGATTGCAGAATTAAGAATAGATATCGATGAAATGGAAAAGAGTGAACAGGATAAGTTTTATGCAATGATTAATAAATACTTCCACGCCAAAGGCGTACAGGCATGAGTGAACAGATTTCAACAATTCTAAAGCGTAAACTTGATGGTCTTTCGACCTATGGCATTAGCATTACCGATCCCGAAATAAGATCCAATACCCTTAAAGAAGAACTGCAGTTTTATGTTCTCGATTTTATTTACCATCATCCGGAATACAACAAATGGATAATGTATGGCGGCTCAGCACTTCGCATCTGCTATGACCTTGATCGTATGTCAGTTGACCTAGATTTTGAGATAAGTAGCGATGTAGATAATGATTTTCTTAATAAACTTAAAGAGGAAGCTGAAAAACATTTCTCGAAGGTGTATGGGGTTGATTCCGAATTTTTGAAAATCAGCATCACTAATAGCAGAGGCATAGTGTTTAAATTTAGAGTTGGTGGTCTAGTCGAGGGTTACGCTTCTGAATGGATTCATGTAAAAGTTGATCTCAACCAGTTTGTCCCAACTTCTAGCGTAGTAAAAGAGCGTATGCCGCAAAATCATGGGCAGTTATCATTCGTGATACTGACGTATAATCTCTCTTCTCTTATGGCGAGTAAAATTGCCGCTATTTTTCTACGTGGGACACGCGGCGCAGGTAAAGCGATATACGAAGAAAAAGGACGCGATATTTACGATTTGCTTTGGTATATGAGCAAAAAAATTGTACCTGATCTTGATTACCTCAAAGCAAAAAAAGTTGAGGAGGCAAAAGACTATCGGACACTGTTTACTAAACTTGCAGTGAAAATGAATAATGTGAGCGATGAAAATTTGAAAAACGACATCACACCACTCTTTCTTGATTCTCGTTATGTCACCAACTGGCTTAAAAGTTGGCGCGATACTTTCTTCCAGTTACGCAATGCGTATAAAATTAGAACAGTGTCAAAATTTGAAAAGGTGCGTGTATTCGAAGATTTTCGCACTGATGTATTCTCCTTCATTTTTGAGTATGGCACGTTTGAATATGGCACGGAAGAAGGCGACCGGGTACGCATTATATGTAATTTGAGTGAATACTGGTTTCTCTTTAAGGATATTGAAGTGTCGTTTCCAATCGACAAAGAAGTAAGCGAAAATATAGAGTTTTCAGCGAACGGTTCCAGTAGTAGGTCAACATCAGAAAAAAAACAGACGGAATACGCATCACTGTTCCGTAAGAAAATAGAGGTGTATTTAAAAAAGGTTAATTATGAACTTGTTGGCGACACACTGACGACAAAACTTATTCGTGTAACCGCTGACAATTTGAATCAGAAAGAGCAGATTGTTCTTCGGAAAGAAGACTTAATTAGATGCGATCTCGATGATTTATTGAAATAAAAAGCTTATGTACTGCAAGTATAAAAGGTGAGGTTGTGAGCACTGAAAATGAAGAACGCAAACCGGAATCAGCCTTTGTGTATTACGCATTTGATGAGAACTTGAATATTTATTTTGCAACTAATGCTCTATTTACTATATCCGCCACCAAGTCTTTTCGAGCTATTGCTAAAACTGGCAATGTAGCAAGCACAGAAGGATTTGTTGTAGAAAGTAATTCCACCTTGCCTTTATTAAAGTCAGCAAGATTTGTAAGAAACTCATCAAGCCAAGAAGAAGTAACGGTTAAGACTTGATCGAAATCAATTTGAACAAGAACATCAGGATTTAGTTGTGGGCGAATTGCATTAAAAAGATAATTAAAAAAATAATTTTTTTATGCCTCCCGACCAAACCAACTCCAAAACCTCAAACGGCTCAAATACCGGTAAATGAGCCGTTGAAGTAGACAACGGCATCTGTGGACGAACCGTTACCGCCTACGAGTGTATGATTAGAATTTTTGATAAAGTAAATTCTAGCGGAATCTTATAACCACCCCAAAATAAACACAAATCATTCTCAGAAAAATTTTTGTGTTATAATAAAACCTGTTTATGAAAAGTATACTGAACAATCCTGTAGTATATCTATGGCGCAAGATGTATTTTTATGCTGAAAATAGGCGTAAGAATATCATAGGAGCAACTACTCTATTTATTTTTGCAAACATAGCTGATGCGGCTCAACCGCTTATTTTTGGATATTTTTTAAATTACATTCAGAAAAATGGAATAACAAAGGAAAATCTAACACATTTATTTTTAATACTCCTTCTTTTCCTTGCGTCCGAAATTATTTTTTGGGCATTTTGGGCACCGGCTAGAATCATCGAACAGAAAACTGCTTTTGCAACAAAAAAAAATTACAAGGAATATTTACTGCGAGGGACAATGGCTTTGCCTCTCTCGTGGCATACTGATCATCACTCAGGAGATACGATAGACAAAATGGAAAAAGGCACTAGTGCTATATTTTCTTTTTCAACAGAAACTTTTATGTTCATACAAGCATTTGTTCGGTTAGTTATTTCTCTGGGAGCTTTGATATATTTGGACTTGTACGCCTCCTTCATGGTAATAATTGTATCCGCCTTTATTTTTTACATAATGTTTATTTATGACAAAAAATTAATACCTGGATATAGTGTCGTCAATCGTTTGGAAAACAAAATATCCGCAAAAGTTTATGATGTGATCAGCAACATTACCACCGTGATCATACTACGCATAGAGCATCTTGTATTCAGAGCTATCAGTGAATCTATCGATACACCATTCTCTCAGTTTAAGAAAAATATTTTAAATAACGAAATGAAATGGCTGTGGGCAGCCACATTGGGGCAACTTTCAGTTATTTTGACCATAGGGATTTATCTTTTCGGAAATGTTTCTAAAGGAAATGTAATTTTAATTGGATCTATTTTTATTTTATATAGTTATGCATCAAAAGTCAGAGAGACATTTTTTAGCTTTGCTCAGCTTTATAATAATGCCGTAAAATGGAGGTCTAACATATCAAACGCTGAAGAAATATCAGCAGATTTTACAAATATTGCATTACTAGAAAATAGGCACCTACCTAAAAATTGGTCATTGATTGAAATCAAAAACCTATCTTTTTCATACCATAATGAGACAGATGCCGATTTACATTTGGATAATGTGAATGTAGATTTTACTAAGGGAGAAAAAATTGCAGTTATTGGTGAGAGCGGTGGTGGTAAAACGACTTTTCTAAAAATATTTCGTGGGCTTTATTTACCAAAGAGCATTCTTCTATGTATTGACGATAAAGAATGCGGGGACGACTTGAATATAATAAGTGATTCTATTTCTCTGATACCGCAAGATCCAGAAATTTTTTCTACAACAATTCGAGAAAATATTACGCTTGGCGTGGACTATGAAGATAGAGAAATAAAAAAAATTACAGACATGGCTTCATTTACGGAAGTAATCGCTCGATTGCCCAAAGGCCTAGAATCAAATATTGTAGAAAAAGGAGTTAATTTAAGTGGAGGAGAAAAACAGCGCTTAGCTTTAGCGCGCGGACTTTTAGCTTCAAAAGATAAGGATATTATATTATTAGATGAACCGACGAGTAGTGTGGATTTTCACAACGAACTAAAAATTTACGAGAACATTTTTTCGAGCCTACCGGACAAGACTATTATTTCCTCTATTCATAGACTTCATTTGCTATCTTTATTCGATGACATTTTCTTTTTTAAAGATGGAAAAATAGTTGCTCGAGGAAATCTAGAACAACTGAAAACAAAATCAAAAGACTTCAAAAAACTTTGGGCAAAATATATAAAAACTCAGAATCAATAAAAAAGATATTTAGTTACTTCCCTGTTTAGAATCTGTAGATTTTGTTTCTTGTATTTTAAAAGACTCCTTAATTCTCGTCTCTAGCTCTTCGACACTATGAAAACCTGTCAGAAGATCTTCTCCCACCACTAGGGCTGGAAGTTCGGTATCTTTGATTTTATAAATCTGAAGCATAGCTTTGACTGCAGAGAGGTCCGTGTTGTAATCAAAAGAATAGACCCGTAGTTCTGGGTATTTTCCACGCAGACTAGACAAAACAAAACTCTCACGCTGGCATTCACTACAATTCTCAGCAGTCGTATAAAAATATAAAATAAAAGCTGATTTAATTTTGCAATCGGTAGAAATCTTTTTCATCAAAAGATAATCTTTTATTTGCAAGAGGGCGTAATATTGTTTTAGATAAGCAACTTCTTCAGCACCAAGATTCTCCTGTCCCCACTCGAGCTTGCCACCTATCTCATCGAGCTCACCGGAAAGAAGAGACCCTGAAACATTTTTGCATGAAAGTTCTTGCAGTAAAGAAAACTGAGTTTCAGAAGACAAAATATTTATTGCTATCTTGTCTTGGATTGATTTTATTTCATTGATTTTTTTATCACCGAAATAATTACTGATATAACTCGCAGTAAAAAAAATACCTATTGTCAACATAAACACTATCAAATACTTTTTCCAATCTATCATAAATTAGTTTTTAGATTCTAGGTTCTAGTAAGAGTCACTAGCACCTAATTAATAATTATCTCCAGTCTGGTTTTCTTTTTAAGATTGTATTGTAAATAGCTTTTAAAAGCCAAAAGGGTGCGATCAAACGAAAAATAACAAAGAAATAAATCATATTGAGGGATATTTTCCATTTACGTTCAGACATCCACTGACCAAAAATTATCGCAAATGCAACTAAAGCATAAATGAAAATAACTAGAAAAACAGAAGACTGGGTGTTGACGAAAAACCAATCAAAGTCAAACTTTGGTGAAGATAAAGAGAAGCCAACAGTTTTAAACTGTATAAATTTTGAATACAAACTCTTAAATAAATTATAGATAATACCTCCAAAAAGATAACTAATAGCTAAGATAGAAATAACCCCTGTTGGTAAAGTAAAGAGCGCAAAATTACCATATTTCTTTTGGAACAAAACACTACGATAATCTATCGTGTTGTTGATAAAACCATATATCCAACGCAGTCTTTGTTTGTAAAGTTTTTTGATAGTCGCAGGGGTGTTGGTATAAACATATGCATCATTGCAATGCTCTATCTTGTAATCATTTTTTTGCATTCTATAAGCTATCTCCATGTCTTCGGTATTATGTCCATGACGATAAGGCCCTAGATCATCGAAAACTTTTTTACGAAAGACAGTCAGCGGTCCAGGAGTTACATTGATAGCTCCTAAAAAACCAAGCATTTTTTTAGTATAAACACCCATACAATACTCGGCCTGTTGAGCTCTTTGGATCATGTTACCAGCTGAACTCACAGTCACAGATGGAGCTACAGCCATAACCATAGGATCAAAAGCAAAATAGCTCATTATCCGGACTAAAGACTCACTATCAGCAAAAGAATCCGCGTCTAAACAACTAAAAAAATTAGTCTTTAATTTACTTAAAGCAAAATTTAGAGCGGAATGTTTTCCACCACCATTCTCTTTTTGGAAAACGGTGATGTTGGAATATTTCTCAAATCTTTTAATAACTCTATAAGTCCCGTCAGTAGAACCATCATCAATGAGGAATATTTTTAATTTATCTTTTGGATAATTTAAGGCAAGGAGGGATCTGACAGTTTTGTATACAGTCGCCTCTTCATTCCAACATGGGACAGCTATGGTCACAGCTGGATAATGGTCCAGTTTTATCGCCCCTTCTCGAACAATAATTTTTTTTCTATTTTCTAAAAAAGTAACTAGGAAAAAAATCTGCACATAGACGGACAAAAAAATCAACGCATAAAAAAATAGGTCCATAATTAAAGCCATATATCCATATAATATAACATATTTAGCTAGAAAAGTACATAATCCGAATGGCCTCACCAAAAATGTTACCAAGCATATATCGTAACCTCACCAAATTGGTTACCGAGGACTAATATGGGTGCATATGAAAATGCACATAAAACATGAAGTCACAAAGGAGGTATTGCCAAGGTATTTAAAAGCTAACAAAGAAGAAAAGAAGTCGATCTTGAATGAGTTTTGTTTGACAACAGGATATCATCGCAAGTCAGCTATTAGAAAATTAAAGGCATTACAACTCACTCCGCATTTAAATGAGAGTAAGGCTGGGGTACATAGTCGAAATCGAGAACGGATGTACGATGGTTATGTAGAAGTAGTGGTTGAAAAAATTTATGAAGCTCTCGGTGGCATTGGAACTAAAAGAATGCACCCACTTATTAAAACAATTTTAGAAAAAGGGATAGAATTTGGTCATATCAAAACAGATCCGATTACAGAGTTAAAAGTGCTCACGATGAGTAAGAGCACTCTTGATAGAATGGTTAGTAGAGTACGAACTCGAAATGCAATCAAAGGAATATCAACAACAAGACCCGGAGTATTTTTGAAAAGTGAAATACCACTCCGAGTCGGAGTCTGGATAGAAACAGATCCAGGGTTTCTAGAGATTGATTGTGTCGCTCACTGTGGAGACAATGCGGCTGGAATGTTCATTTCGACCTTAAATACCAGCGATATTGCGACAGCGTGGTTTGAAGCTGAGCCAGTGATGGGTAAATCTCAGGAGAGAATCCTTGGTGGAATGGAGTTGATTGAGGAGAGACTTCCATTTAAACTTCTTGGCATTGATTCAGATAATGGATCAGAATTTATCAACCAACAATTGTATAGACACTGTCAGAGTAGAAAAATTATCTTTACTCGTTCACGACCTTACAAGAAAAATGATAACGCACACATTGAACAAAAGAATTATACAACCGTGAGGCAAGTCTTGGGTTATCAGAGGTTTGATACCGAAGAAGTTCTTGAGTTAATGAAAAAATTGTATCGTGGACCACTGCGACTCTACATAAATTTCTTTCAGCCATCAGTGAAGTGCATAAAGAAAACTAGAATCGGTTCACATATAAAAAAAACATATGACGTAGCCAAGACTCCATACGAACGAGTGTTGACTCATCCAAAAATTTCTGATGGGTCTAAAGAGCTCTTTAAAGAGCTTATTCACGACTCTTGATCCATTTAAACTGCGAAAAGAAGTCGATGGCTTAGTTAAAGAAATCCAAAAGCATGGAAAATGGCATTTGTGATATACTATTGGTATTAAAAAGTAACCGCGCCTAGATTAATCCTTGGTAACATTCTTAGATGAGGTCATGCGTAATCCGTTCCAGCTCATTAGAGCATGTCTTTTAAGTATGATATACTACAACTATTAGTATTTAATTATTTAATAATATGGAAGAACAGAAAATAGAACATCATCATAAGGTAGATAATAATGGGGCAAAGCAGATAGCTGGAGCTATCCTGATAGTCGGAGTGCTTATAGCGGGAGCAATACTCCTGCGAGGTAGTTCTCGAGTAGGCGCGCCAGCAGGTACTGTACCTATTTCAAAACAAATTGGCCTAAAAATAAAATCATTTGACGCTTGTATTGCAAGTGGAAAATTTAAAGATAAAGTGCAAGCCGATATTGACGACGGAATTAAAGCCGGTGTGACTGGAACTCCCTCTTCTTTTATGGTAAAAGAAGGTAAGGTGGTATCTTTCATCTCTGATAATGGTATATCGTCTAACACCATACCTGGCGCTCAGCCATATGAGACAATAATGAAAAATTTGGAACGAATAAAGAACGAAGAAGTAGGATCGGTGGAAACCAAATTGAAACCAGTTAATCCAGATGACCACATAATTGGTAATATTAATGCAAAGATAATAATAGTAGAATATTCAGACCTAGATTGCCCGTTCTGTAAAACATTCCATAAAACTATGCATAGAGTAGTGAAGGACATGAATGGAGATGTCGCGTGGGTATATCGACATTATCCGATTCCACAACTTCACCCTAATGCATTCCAAAAAGCGGAAGCAACTGAATGTGCATGGGAACAAGGTGGCAATGATGCATTTTGGAAATACACAGATAAGGTTTTCGAAATCACTTCATAAAAATCTATTGTTGATTGATAAACGACTAGGCAAGACCTAGTCGTTTTTGTTAGATCTTATAAAAAGTTATTCTTCGAATGAAATTTTAATCTTCTTTTGAAGATATATTTTAAACTTATTTATCAAATATAAAGCAATTTCATTTTCATTAAATTCTAAATCTTTAGGGGGTATTTTTATACTTTCAAATTCCCTGTCTGATTTAGCATCTATTATTTTTAACGAACCTTCTCTTTTTTTTGCTACAATAGACAATAAAGCTCGTTTTTCATTTTCGATTAGTGGCATCGAATTTACCATTGACGCATATCTTTCAGGTGCTTTCTCATAGTACACCATTTCTTCTATCAAGCCTACCACTTGAGTTAAGGCTAAACCATTTTTAGTATTTTTTGTTATAACTTTTACTAATTCCAACACACCCTGATCGATTTCATTTTCTGGTTCATTTATACCTAAAAACACATTGTAAGCTATCTGAAGTTCTTGAGATGAAAAATTATTTTTTTTAATAAACTCAATTATCATTGAGGGATTGGCTTCTTGTTTTCTAGAGTTTCGAGGGTCTTCTATTCTTAAATGGTGATGATTCATATATTTTATATTATGACACAATACCCCTGTTAGTCGAAATAGTTTTTCAATCTAGCAATCTTTTCGTGACTGCGAAGTTTTTCGTGTACCTTGGCTTCGATTTGACGAATACGTTCTCGGGTCACTCCGAATTCTTCCCCTACTCGCTCCAAAGTATGTTGAATACCATCAATAAGTCCATAACGCATCTCTAGAATCTTTCTTTCTTTTGGATTTAATTCGTCTAAAACTTCACGAATCTGGTCTGACAAGATGCGACGAGAAGATTCTTGATCTGGGCGCAATATTTTGTCATCTGGGATAAAGTTCTCTAATGTTGATTTATCGTCATCATCTCCGACAGGTTGTTCAAGAGAAACTGTCTCTTGAGAAATATTTTCTATGACGTGAATTTTTTCTACAGGCAAACCCATCTCGGTAGCTATCTCTTCAGCGAGTGGCTCACGACCGAGATCTTGAGAAAGTCGACGGTGGGTTTGTTTATATTTAGAAATTGTTTCCACCATGTGGACTGGAATACGGATAGTTCGAGATTGATCGGCAAGAGCTCGAGTGATAGACTGACGGATCCACCAAGTCGCATAAGTTGAGAATTTATAGCCCTTAGTCCAGTCAAATTTCTCCACCGCTTTAAAAAGACCCAAGTTTCCTTCTTGAATCAAATCAAGCAGAGTAAGGTTTGCCGATCGTCCGACATATTTCTTGGCAATTGAAACCACTAGACGCAAGTTTGCTCGAGCAAGCAAATTTTTGGCTTCGAGGTCTCCCTGTTCTATTCTTCTGGCTAGATCTTTTTCCTCTCCAGCATGAATGAGTGGGTATTGACCTATTTCTTTCAAATACATTTGAATCGAATCATTAATACTGGATTTGTTTAAATCTTTGTCAGTTAGATCATTGTCTAGATTGAGTAAATTTCCACCCTCGAGAACATCTATTCCAGCGATAGAGAATTTATCATAAAGCTCATCCAAGAATAAAATATTATTTTCAATATCTGGGAAAATTTTTAAAATCTCATCATAAGTGATGAAACCTCTCTTGCGTCCTTTTTCAATGAGTTCCTTTGAAATACGGTTTAAAGTCTCCGCTTTTTTTTCTGACGCAGAAATCTTTTTTACTTTAAAAATCTTCTTTTCAGTTATTTTTTTCACCACATTCTTAACCTTTGGTTTAAATTTCTTTACTACTTTTACTTTCTTTACTACTTGTTTTTTTGTTTTTTTATTCAATTTTTTATTTTTCTTTTTTATCATGCTTTTTTTTGTTTAACTCTTGTATTTCTTTTAATAATCTAATTTCATCTATTTTATCTTTATTGGTGCATAGTTCCCGCATTTTTTGCAAGAGTTCTTCGTTTATTTTTTCTGTTTCTAGGTTGGTGAGCAAATTGTCTATTTCCTTTTGTAAATTCTGACTATTTTGATAAAATATTTCTGCTTCAAAAATTAAATCATTTTTTACATCTTTATATTTATC
Organism: Candidatus Nomurabacteria bacterium; assembly: GCA_943354905.1. Classification (GTDB taxonomy): domain Bacteria; phylum Patescibacteriota; class Minisyncoccia; order Phycocordibacterales; family UBA9973; genus UBA9973. The sequence continues at coordinate 14,209 of CALRDL010000005.1, read as the reverse complement.
TAAAATTTCCCCCAAAATACCCTCAAGTCCACTATCTTGTTTCCAAAAAGCTATCCCTGCCAATCTTCTCTCAATATAGTCTTTTCGATACATCTTGGCAAGAGACCCTTCCACCTCGATTATTTCTTTCTTTTCATACTTTAATTCTTGCTCTATCTTTTTCAAATCATCTTGGAGCGCTACCTCTGGTATACCTGACAAAATGCTTATCTTTTTTATAAAATGCATTTTTTCAATCGAACTATCGAGAGCATTTACATAAGGTAAGATATTTTCTTTGATCAATCTTCCAGCCTTGCGTAGATCAGATCCGGATTCTTCCAATGTTTTATTGAGAAGAAATTCTATAATATGTTTTGAATCTTTTATAGCTTTTCTCCACGCATCTACTCCCTCTTTGGAAATAAGATCCGCTGGATCTATCCCTGTTGGCATGGTGGTCACCTTCACATCCATACCGAGCGACAACGCAATCCGCGCAGCTCTATTTGAAGCATTAAAACCAGCTTTGTCACCATCAAAAGCTAAAACTATGTTGTCTGATAGACGCCGTATCAGCCCTAAATTACTTACAACATTTTCTTTGGAGATAGTAGAATCTGATAGAGCCGTGCCAGATGTAGCTATTGTATTTCTATAACCTGCCTGATGTGATAAAACCAAATCCATCTGACCTTCCACTAAAATAGAAAAATTATTTGTGCGAATCGCTTCTTTAGCTTTATCAAGACCATACAAAACTGCATTTTTACTAAATATAGGAGTCTCAGGACTGTTTAAATATTTCGCACTTTTTTCGTCATCTACAAATATACGTCCTGAAAATGCGATAATACGTCCACTCGAATCAGAAATCGGAAACATGACTCGTCCACGAAATCTATCATACATGGCTTTACTCATATCCTCTGGTTTTTTAGCCAGTCCGGCTCGTTCTATCTCTCTATCATAGAAACTTTTAGATTTCAAATAATCATATAACTTTCGCCAATCCAAGATAGCATAACCAAGACGAAAATCTTTTATACTTTTCTCTACCAACCCACGAGACTGCAAATATTCCATTACTTTTTTACTAGTTTCTGTATTGTCTTTCAAATTATTTTCGAAAAATACAGTTGCCTCTTCCATGACTTGGTACAGTCTGTCTTTTTCACTCTCAGCCTCTTTCATTTCTGGAGTATAAGACTCGAGTGGCACACCAGCTTTTTCAGCCAAAAGTTTCAAAGCACCTTTGAAATCTAACCCTTCAAATTCTTCCACGAAAGTAAAAATATCTCCAGACGCTCCACAACCAAAGCAATAGTAACTTCCTCGATCAGGCGAGATAAAAAAGGAGGGAGTCTTTTCATTGTGAAAAGGACATCGCGCCTTCAAATTCGGACCTACCCGATCGAGCTTTATGTAAGAAGAGACTACATCCTCGATCGTCAGTCTTTCTTTAATTTTTGCAACGGGTGAATTCATAATTTTAAATATTTTTTTCTTGACATTTCTTTTACACTTGCTATTATACTAAGTATTAGTGGCTTCGGCCTCCGAGAAAGCCCCCGTAAGGGGGTTTTCGATTTTTAGGAAGTTTTGTAGTCTTAAAATTACTTCTCTAAAATCTGACTCCGAGATAGATCCAACCTTTCGCAAAAATCTTTTTGTGCTTATTGTTTTTATTTGAGATAAAACAACCCAAGATTTAATATCTTCATGAACCAATTTGTAGTAATACTTATTATTTTGTCCTTGGGTAGTAAGTGGAAGAGCCCATACCATATCTGCATTGAATTTTTTTACTATTAGCATTGGTCTTTCAAAGTTGTCATGTTTTCCATTGGCTTCTACTCCAATATTTAACCCTGCACTACACCACCATATTTCTCTAGCATAAAAGAAAAGCTCTGTATTGACAGCTTTTGCATCTACAATCTTCTTTTCTGTATTCCATTTATCAAAATCTTTTTCCATAATTTATTTTGTAAATTTAAAAGTGGAAAGAATTTGGTCGAAGATTACTTGATTCTGTTCTTTGTTTATAGCTTCAGAAATTTCTAATATTACCTTTATTTCATCTGCATTATTTCTTATCCCTGATAAAATTTGGATATTTTCTCGAGTAACCAGTAAAGTCTTATCACCTTCTACGGGGAAGTAATATTTAGTATCTCCACAGCCCTCAGCTCCCTCGAGAGCCCAAACTCCTTTAAGATTACCTTTTTTATATTCCCCATCGGTATATGGCGAAGAAACAACTCCATGAAGAATCTCAAATGTAACTTTAAAATCCGTTATATCTAGATCGGGCTCAAATCCTCCGGTCATATCACATGCACTCCCTCTGTATGGCAGAGTATGGTTTAAACTGACTTTTGAATTAGACTCCATAAGTTTAAGTTTTTCAGGATACTGAAACTCAAACCCATATTCCTCGTTTGTATAAGTTTTCCAATAAGTACTATTGGAGGTATCAGTGCTAGAAATTTCTTTAATCTCCTGTTCTTTTGATTTTCCAGATAAAATAAAATACCCCCCTACAGCAATAAGCACAACAATGACTCCGATCAAAACAAGATTCGCAAAACCTTTCTGATTATTTTTCATATTACTTTTTGTTAGTTAATAAGCTTATATATTAATGTTATTTTCGACTGTTAATAATTTGATTGACATATTTGATGTATTTTTGCTATACTTTATCTGTAAATGTCTCCCTTGTCGGAGACCCCGAGAAACCCCCGAAAGGGGGTTTCGTATTTTATACGATCTTTCCTAACTTTATCTTGACCTCTTTTAATTCTTCATTATCTATCTTACCCATAAGTCTTAATAATCTCTTGGCATCAAAAAGCCTAATCTGTGACAAAATTGCAGTTGAGCCAGTAAAGGAAATTAATTTATGATAATATTTGCCATCTTTTTCTTCATTTGAAGTCAAAGGAACTCCTAGAAATATATTATTGTTAAATTTTCTAACTATCAAAATAGGCCTTTCAAAACTATCATGCTTCCCATCTTCTTCGTCTCCTATATTTTTTCCTATGGATGCAAACCAAATTTCTCCCTTATGAAAATAAACTCTACTAGCATTAGCTAATTGTTTTTTGTTTATATTCCAATTATTGTAATCTTGATCCATAATTTATTTGGTAAACTTAAATGTGGAAAGAATACCCTCAAAGTCTTGCCAGCCTTGGTTGGTCTTGCTGTTTGCGCCGGTATCCAACATAAGGATCATTTTATTATTTTCAATCAGCACTGTTTTTCCGTAACCGAGCCCCTCCCATGAGTAATTTATAGCTTTATGACCAGAGATTGTTTCATTCTTTAAATCATTGCTACCGGAATAGTTTGAAAAACTATTGTTGTATTCATCTGATGCCCAATCTACTAAAGATAATTTTTTAGAATTATCCCATACATAAATACCTATATTTGATAAAGGACCGTATCCTCCTTCCACTTCACCCATCGCTATACTACTGATGCCCACACCAAATAAATGTCCTCTAACTGTAGGTTCATTATAGGACTTCACTGTATAAATTGAAGGATAGTCGAACTCAAACCCATATTCCTCGTTTATATAAGTTTCCCAGTCAGTACTATTAGAAGTATCAGTGCTAGAAATTTCTTTAATCTCCGGTTCTTTTGATTTTCCAGACAAAATAAAATACCCCCCTCCTATAACAAGTAGTGTGACAATCCCAATCAAAACAAGATTCGCAAAACCTTTCTGATTATTTTTCATATTACTTTAATTAACTAATAATTATTATACTTTCTTTTTGGTAGGTATTATGGTGATTTCTTTTTTGAAATATGAAAACTTGACGTCAAAATTTTCAAAAAATCCTTGCTGTCCTAGAATTCCATATTTTGCATGCCGCATATTGGAAGAAAATAATACATTAATAGTTATAGACTTACCAGCGATTGAGATTTCCAAAGGATATTCTAGCGCAAACTTTTGAGTACCTGTTGCTCCTTGGAAAATAACTTTCTTGGCTCGCTTTAGATTAATACCCATCAGATCTGCAATATCTTGACTAAAAACACATCCGTCCGCGCCTGAGTCGATAAGAGCTTCATACTCTATCGAAACATTTTCGTATTTGACAGTCACAGGTATGACTGGACGAATAACTTCACGCAGTTCTGGTGTATATCCAAAATATTTATACTCGTATTTCATAATAACCGACAAAAGAGATTAAATTATCGGGCATATATGAAAGAATTGGGTTTTTGTGCTTCCTTTTCGCTTTTTCATAAGCCTCCTTGGCTGTCCTGCCACTGGCGAGCAAGGTCTTCTGGTCTTCGGCAAAAGCCACCCACTGCCCAGCATATTTTTTTGCAATTTTTGATACGTCTATCATAATTTTATATTTATTATCTTTTCAGTGTAGCAAAAAATGGAAAATAAGCAAAGAAAAATTAAACCGCAATTTTGCCTTACCAGATAGCGCCTAAGGCACTATTTGGTATTATTTCTCTACCACTTCTTTCGTCTTTTTCTTAAACCCAGTCCCAGCGGGTATGAGCCGTCCGATAATGACATTTTCTTTGAGTCCTCGGAGAGAATCAGTTCCACCCTTTACTGCGTTTTCTATGAGCACACGATTTGTATTTTGGAATGAGGCAGCAGATAGCCAACTCTTTGTACGGAGAGAAACTTCAGTGATACCGAGAACTACGATTTCTGCTTTTGATTCTACGCCACCCTCCTTTGAAATTCGAGCGTTTTCTTCAATGAAGGCTGTATTTTCTACAATATCTCCAGCTGAGAAATTTGTTTCTCCAGAATCCTTGATCTTTCTTCGAGAGAACATTTGACGAATAATAATCTCGGTATGTTTTCGAGAAATAGAAGCACTTTGCAGTTCGTAAACTTTATTTATTTCGCGGATGATATATTCTTCCACCAATTCTTTACCTCCCCATTTGAATATCTCAGCTATGTCAGCCGACCCGTCGGTCAAAAGTTCACCTTTCTTTATCTTGTCTCCGATTTTAACTATCGAAGTTCGGCGGAAAGCCACAATATATTCCATCTCGTTTTTCTTTCCATCTTCCTTACTGTCAGATAAAATCTTAATTACTTTTTCTTTAGAATCATTTAGACCAATGGAAATAACTTCACCGTCAGTTTCAGAAATAATTGCTGGATTCTTTGGAATTCTGCGTTCAAAAATTTCTTCGATACGAGGTAGACCTGTAGTGATGTCGGTACCCGCAACACCTCCAGCGTGGAATGTACGCAATGTCAGCTGGGTACCAGGTTCACCGATAGCTTGGGCGGCTATGATACCTACAGCTTCTCCTTGTTTCACGAGATGATTTCTTCCTAGGTCAAGTCCGTAACACATAACACAAAGACCGTGTACAGTACGACATGTTAATGGAGAACGAACGAAAACTTCAGTAAAACCAGCATTTTCGATATTATAAGCTTCTTCTTTTGTAACCAAGAATCCTTTTTTGTAAGTCACATTTCCATTTTTATCTTTCAAATCAAGGGCTAAGACACGTCCACGAATATTTTTAGAAAGAGGAATCTCGATTCCAGAAATATTTTCTTTAGAAACTATTTTCCCTTCTTTTGTACCACAATCTTCTTCAGTAATGACCACATCTTGAGCCACATCTACGAGTCTACGAGTGAGATATCCGGCCTTGGCTGTGTTGAGCGCAGTATCGGATGCACCTTTACGAGCGCCATGAGTAATGACAAAATATTCGATCGGAGAAAGTCCTTCTTGGTAACAAGGGATTATGGGGAATTCTAGAGTTTTACCTTGATTATTTTGAATAAGTCCGATCATACCAGTCATCTGCATAAGGGATGACACAGTCCCTCTCGCTTTAGAAGTAAAAAGATCGTAAGTAGAACTATTTTTACCTAAAGTATTTGGTAAAACTTTTTCCAAATTCTTTTTAGTATATGTCCAGACTTCGATTATTTTCTGATATTTTTCTTCGAGAGAAAGAAGACCATCACTCCATTCAGAAATTATTTTCTCTTCTAATTTTTTACCTTCTTCAATAATCTTTTTCTTCTCAACTGGAACTTGAACATTGTCTAATCCCCAAGTGGTACCTGAAATCGTAGAATATTTAAATCCAAAAGCTTTGATCTTGTCGAGGATTACAGGTGTATTATCTACTCCACTATACATAATAAGCTCGTCTAATAGTGTAGAGAGTCTATCCTGAGTCATTTCATCATTCACATAAGCAAAGTCTGCAGGCAAGGTGCTGTTGAAGAGAAGTTTTCCGACAGATGTTTCAAATATTTCTTCGTTAAATTTCTTGTATTTAATTGAATCCGTCGCCAAAACTTTTATTTTTGCCCGAAGAGATACTATACTGTATTCATAAGCCAATATCGCTGTGTTTGGACTTGAAAAATATTTGCCTTCACCTAATTCCCCATCCATAAATTTTGTCATCCAGTAACTTCCGAGGACCATGTCCATACGAGGATGAACGATAGGATCTCCGTTTTGGGGTTTTAGTAGGTTCTTGTTTGACGCCATTAATTCTTTCGCTTCAGCTTGAGCTTCTTCAAGTAAAGGCACATACACAGCCATTTGGTCTCCATCGAAGTCAGCGTTGAAAGCCTGACAGACGAGTGGGTGTACTTGGATAGCATTTCCTTCGATAAGTATTGGATTGAAAGCTTGAATACCGAGACGGTGTAAAGTCGGCGCGCGATTTAAAAGAACATATTTTCCCGCGATAACTTCTTCGAGCATTGCCCAAACAATTGCTTCTCGCTCTTCAATCAATTTGTTTGCTCCGCGAATATTGAAAGCGAGTTCAGCTTGTAATATTTTTGAAATAACAAATGGTCGGAAGAGCTCGAGCGCCATGTGTTTTGGAAGTCCACATTGATTGAGTTTGAGTTCAGGACCGACGACGATCACAGAACGACCAGAATAGTCCACACGCTTTCCGAGTAAATTCTGACGAAAAAGTCCTTGTTTGGATTTCAAATTATCAGACAAAGATTTTAGTGGACGCTTTTGAGATTGACTCATAGCTGCAGATTCGTTTTGCTTGGCGATAGAGTTATCGATGAGGGCGTCGACCGCTTCTTGAATAATTCTTTTTTCGTTTCGAAGAATAACGTCTGGAGCATTTATTTCTTTTAACTTCTTCAATCTATTATTTCTATTTATAACTCTTCTATATAAGTCGTTTAGATCAGAGGTCGCATGTCGTCCACCATCGAGAGCCACCATCGGACGAAGTACTGGAGGAATAACAGGAATCACAGTCAAAAACATCCATTCTGGACGAATGTTGGCATAAGTCATAGCTCGAATAAGAGAAAGTCTTTTTTGCAGCTTCTCTTTTTCTATCATGCTCGCATGCTCTATCAACTTTTCGGTATGAACTTTCAATTTATTCAAATCCAAATTCTTAAAAATAGAATAAATAGCTTCAGCTCCTATGTTTGCTTCAAAGCAAGTACCATATTTCAAAGAAAAATGATGGAAAGATATTTCATTTAAAACTTTTCCTTCATATATTTCCCCGATTTCCTTTTTAGTAATAGATAGAAGAGTTTTTAATTTTTCTTTAGTCTCATCATCAGAAGAATTTTTTAATTTAGCTTTGTATTCTCTTTCAAGACCATCTATAATTTCTTCTTTTTCTGTTTCATGAACTTTGGTGATTATGTATCCAGCAAAGTAAATAACTTTTTCAAGATCAGATACGGATATGTTGAGAAGAATACTCATACGACTTGGTACTCCACGCAAAAACCAGATGTGAGAGACCGGAGTAGAAAGCTCTATATGCCCCATGCGTTCACGACGAACGATAGAGCGAGTAACTTCGACTCCACATTTTTCACAGATAATATCTTTATAGCGAATTCGACGATATTTTCCACAATAACATTCGTAGTCCTTTTCTGGACCAAATATTTTTTCATCGAAAAGTCCTCCCCTTTCACTTCGGCCAGTACGATAATTTATAGTTTCTGGCTTAGTAACTTCTCCAAAAGACCATTCCTTTATTTGTTCTGGAGAAGCGAGTCTTAAAGTAATGCGATCAAATTCAGTTGTGTTTAAAGTTTTCATATTATTTATTATTTTACTTATCCCCTATTTTCTTTAAATCGACATCAAGAGCAAGCCCTCGCAAATAATTAAGAAGCACATTGAACGAAGCTGGGGAATTTGGTGGACGGATAGTTTCATTTTTGATAATAGAATCGAATGTGGCTGATCTACCGAGAATATCGTCAGATTTTATGGTCAACATCTCACGAAGTGTGTAAGCTGCGCCGTAACCTTCGAGAGCCCAGACTTCCATTTCTCCAAATCTCTGTCCTCCACCTTGGGCCTTACCTCCGAGTGGTTGCTGAGTGATGAGTGAGTAGGGGCCAATCGAACGCATGTGGATCTTGTCTTCCACCATGTGGTGCAATTTGAGCATATACATATAACCGACAGCTACATCTTGCTCGAAAGCTTCTCCAGTTCGTCCGTCAAAAAGTTTTAGTTTACCAGATTCTGGCAAACCAGCTTTTACTAATTCTTCTTTTATCTCTTCATGTTTTGCTCCGAGAAATGGAGGCACAATGGCTTGGTAGCCGAGAGTGTTAGCTGCCATACCTAAATGAATTTCTAAGATCTGTCCCAAGTTCATACGAGAAGGAACACCGAGAGGTGAAAGTATGATATCGACAGGTCGACCATCAGCAGTGTAAGGCATATCTTCCTCTGGAAGAATTGTAGAGATAACACCTTTATTTCCGTGACGTCCGGAGAGCTTGTCACCAATAGAAATATTTCTGATCTGAGCTACTTCAATAACTATTTTTTTGATTATTCCTGCTTCGAGTGAATGACCCAAATCACGAGAGAATATTTTTACTCCGATAATTCTTCCACGCTTGCCGTGTTCTACACGCAAAGAAGTATCTTTTACGTCGCGAGCTTTTTCTGCAAAAATAGAGCGGAGCAATCTTTCTTCTGGAGTGAGTTCGGTCTCACCTTTTGGAGTAATTTTACCAACCAAAATATCATTTTCACGAACTTCAGCTCCAATGCGGACAATACCATCTTCATCTAGATCTTTTAATTTTAATTCTCCAACGTTTGGAATATCACGAGTAGTGATCTCAGGCCCGAGCTTGGTATCACGAACAACAGCCGTGAATTCTTCAACATATACAGAAGTAAATTTGCTCTTTCTTACAAGACGTTCAGAAACAATGATCGCATCTTCGTATGTAGAACCAAACCAAGAAAGAAAAGCCACGAAAATATTTTGACCGACTGCTATTTGACCATCAACAGAGCTACTAGTATCAGCCAAGACTTCTCCTTTTTTTACTTTATCACCGACATTTACTCTAGGTCGTTGATGAAAAACTGCAAAGTTGTTGTTGCGCATGAAGTTCACTAAAGAATAAGTTTTTTCTTTTTCTTGCTTACCCTCGGACGTAGCTTTATTAGTGAAACTTTTTACTACTATTTTCTTTGCATCAAGATAAGTCACCACTCCTTCTTCTTCAGCCAAAATCAATCTTCCTGAATCTCTAGCAGCCAATTCTTCCATACCTGTAGCCACAAGTGGAGCTTCCGGTAGTACACAAGGTACAGCCTGCTTCTGCATATTACTTCCCATAAGCGCACGATTTGCATTGTTATGTTCCAAGAAAGGAATCATAGATGTAGCAACAGAGAAAGCTTGGTTTGTCGCCACATCAATAAAATCAATCTCATCTTTTGAAACCGTACCTGGTTCTGTACGGACTCTCGCTTCGACTTTTTCTTCAGTTATTTTTCCTGTTTCTTCATCATAAGGAATTCCGGCGTGAGCAATATTATATTTTTCTTCTTCCAATGCATTCAAATAAACAACTTCACCAGTTATTTTTCCATTTATTACTTTCACGTATGGGGTTTCGATAATTCCAAATTCATTTATCTTGGCGTAAGTAGACATGTGTAAAACAAGTCCTATATTTGGTCCTTCCGGAGTGTGAATCGGACAAACTCTTCCATAGTGAGACGGATGCACGTCACGCACTTCGAGCCCAGCGCGTTCGCGGGTAAGGCCTCCAGGGCCAAGAGCAGATAGCTGACGTATATGTTCAAGTTCAGCGAGGACATTTTCCTGGTTCATAAATTGAGAAAGTTGGTTTGTCGTGAAAAATTCTTTGATACGAGCTTGGAGTGGTCTCTGGTTGATGATGGCAATTGGCATGGCAGTATCCACATCTATGATAGACATGCGGTCCTGAATATTTCTCTTGATCTGCATCATACCTGTGCGAACTTTTTGCTGAAGTATTTCTCCGACAAAACGCACCCGTCTCTGACCCAAGTGATCTATGTCATCACTTTTTGAACTCGGTGTATTATTTAAAGTAATAATGTGCATTATCACTGTCACCAAGTCTTCTTTCGAGATAGTTCGACGAGCCAGATCAACTTCTTCCATTCCTTTTCCAAAACGTTGATTGAAACGAAAACGTCCGACTGGAGAAAGGTCGTACCGCTCAGGAGTAAATAAAGAATCTATAAATTCTCTGGCATTATCGGCCGTGGCCATGTCGCCATCTCGCAGACGCTTATATATTTCAATGTATGAATCGTTCAAACTTTTGATCCCATCCTTAGCTAGACAAGCTTGGAGTGTCTTTTGATACGCTTCGCTGAATTCAGATTTTCCTTGAAAAGCTTTTAATATAGCTTCATCGTTTTCATAACCAAGAGCACGAAGAAGAGACGTCATAGGGAATTTTCGCTTTTTATCTATTCGGATATATATCGCACCATCAGATTCGGATTCTATCTCGATCCAAACTCCACGAGCTGGAATTATCTTTGCGCCAAAATATCTGTTGCCTTTACTCTCGGATTCTGTAAAAAAAACTCCAAAACTTCTGGCAAGCTGTGGGACAATGACACGCTCTACTCCATTTATGATAAATGTTCCATGCGGAGTCATAAGCGGAAATTCAGACATAAAGATCTCTTGCTCTTTGACTGTTCCTAAAATTTTATTTGTGAGTTTGACTCGTGCTTTGAGTAAGCCTTGGTAAGGAAGTTTATTTCTCTTGGATTCATTTTCATCAGTCTTTGATTCGCTCAAAGAAAATGAAGTGAACTCTAATTGAAATTTCTTTCCAGAATAATCCAGAATGGGAGAAAATTCTTTAAAGACTTCAGCAATACCTGTCTCGACTAACCACTTAAAACTTTTAACTTGAGCCTCGATTAAATTCGGAAATGGAACCAAAGGTTTCTTGTATCTTCCAAAATATTTCTTCGGAAATGCATTTGTTTTTTGCATATTTATTTAGCCCAAATAAACGAGAAAAAGACCAAAGAAAAACATCAAGAATAAAATAGCAAAATATTTTTCTTTAACCCCGCCCGTACCGAACGTTACGTTCGGGCGGGTTCTTAAATTTATTTAGATGATTAAGTTAAAACCCTAGTAATAAAAACGCTATTTATACACAGGATTCCAGAGTTACTCAATCAATGAATCAAAGGTAGCCTACTCTATTTCAACATTTTAGTCAAGTAAATTCAGACGGGACTGGGGATAACTTCGCTTGCCTTTAATTTGTACATTTTGTACAATACAAGGATGAACATAAAAACACTTTCGACAACCCAAATGAGAAAAGATATAAGCGACCTAGTAGACATTGTTTCTAGGAGTCGCAAACCTATTGTTATTGGACGCAGGAACGTACCAGAAGTTGTGCTCATTCCCTTTCCAGCATTTTGGAATGGTAAACTCTCTGAGATAACAAATATCAACACCTATTCCAAAAGTTTTGACTTTCTAAAAGACGAACCCGAAATTTATTCTATAAAAGATATAAAAACCAAATATGCATAAAATCGGAGACATAGTCTTGACCCCTTTCCCATTCACCGACCTTTCTCAAAATAAAGTCCGGCCAGCTTTGATCTTAGGAACCCAGAAAAATGGCGATGATGTGACAGTTTGTTTTATTTCTTCGAATACACAAAATAAAATTCAGGCATTGGAAGTTTTAATCGATTCAAAAGACAAGAACTTTAGGCAAACTGGATTGAAGACAGACTCAACAATTAAAGTAACTAAAATCGCAACTCTAGATAAAATAGTAATCCTCGGGCAAATCGGGAAATTGGACGCTCTAAAAATGGTCAAAGTTAAAAAGATTTTGAAAATTTATTTGGAATTATAATTTAATTTTCAGCCAATGTAGAATGCCCGAAAACTTTCTCTTCTAGAGCAATAATACGAGGGTGATAATCTGCAACAATAGCACCCACACTTTCTTCATTTTCCTTAAGATGTTCTTCGAGGGTGTCAAATCGTGCGTGTGTTTCAGATTTAAAACTTTGGAGGTCAGTGCTCACTTGTGCAATATCAGTTTTGAGATCTAATCTTAAGGCACTAAGTTCGTCTTTCGTGGCCATTCTCGTGGCCACGTTTGACATAGTATTTTCAACTTTATTGAATCTATTTTCGATCTTTGAAAAACCACCGATTATGGCTTCTAAAAGTTCTCCATTTGTAACTTCTTTTTCCATGAATATATAATATCACAACGCATAAAATACACGCAAGTTTATATAATAGCTTTATTTTTTAGCTTTCTTCCACTCTTCAATAAGTTTATGATTCCCAGAAAGCAAAACCTTTGGGACTTTGTAGTTTTTGTTTTTATATTTGAGGACTTCTGGACGAGTGTAAACTTCAGAGCTTGATACTCTTTCTTCCTCGAGAGATTCATATTTACCTAAAACTCCTTTAATTTGACGAGAGATACAATCGATCAAAACCATCGCAGGAAGCTCGCCACCAGTAAGCACATAGTCCCCTATGGAAATTTCTTCTGCCTTTAATATTTTTTGCACTCGAGCATCTATGCCTTCATATCGGCCAGAAATCATAACAATATCTGTATACTTTTTTGCAGAATTTTTGGCATAAGCTGTATCGAATTTTTTACCGGAAGGAGAAAATAGAATTATTTTAGTTTTTCTCTTGTCTTTGGTTTTTATCTTTGAAAAGGCCTGCAAGAAAAATTCTGGTCGCAAAACCATCCCCGGACCTCCACCATAAGGCCGTCCATCGACATGCTCTTTAGGTTTACAAAAAGACATAGGGTTATAAAATTTTATAGAAATCTTTTTATCTTTGATCGCCCGCCCCAAAATAGACTCCCTTAAATAAGAATCGAACATCTCTGGGAAAATTGTAATGATGTGAAAACGCATTAAATCCCCTTCAAGTCTTCCATCGCTTCGTCTACAGTCTTGAGAGAACTTGGAGCTTTGCCTAAGCCACTGTTTGTGTTGTGACTTCCAGACATATCACCCATACCCATGCCATGGTCTGGTCTCATGCTTCCTTCTGGTTCGTTGATCTTCAGGTTTACACGAGCATTGTTCTTCATACCGATGATACGGAGCAGGGTTCGAATAGCTTTCGCTGTGTTACCCATTCGTCCGATTATCTTGCCCATGTCGGCAGGATTCACAGTGAGAGTTATGAGAACTCCCATCTCGTCCACAGTTCGATCGATCTTTACATCATTTGGATTGTCTACAAGAGCCTTGACTACGTATTCTAGAAATATCTTATCTGCTTCTTCCATAATTTTATTAAATTAATGTCTTATAATCTTATAATTAATTGGCAGTCGTTCCGACAAATTACTGCTATCTGTAATATTAGCAAATTATTTTTTAGCTTTCAACTCTTTTCTTTTTACTGTAGGCTTTTTCTTTGGTAAAACATTCTTCTTCTTGCCTTCTACGATTTTATCGTGAACTAAGAAATTGTGCATAGTGCCTGAACACTGTGCACCTTTGCTCATCCAATATTTTATCTTTTCAGCATCAAGCTTCTTTTCTCCGGCTTTAGGATTGTATGTACCAAGTATTTCTAAAAATCTCCCACTCTTTGTGCTGTTCTTTGAGTCAGTCAAAACGACACGAAAACTCGGATCATTCTTTCTGCCTATTCTCTGAAGTCTTATTTTTAACATATCTAGAAGCTTAACATAAATATCTAAAAAAGCAAGAATATGTTTAGTTAACCTTCAAGGGTGACACTGTGGATAAGTAATAATTGAATTTTTCGACCGGTATCATTCCGTTTAAATATTTTCCTAAATGGATTCTCTCATAATTGTAGAAATGCAAATATTCTTGCAGTGTTTTCCAAGTTCTTCTAG
>CALRDL010000004.1 GCA_943354905.1 Candidatus Nomurabacteria bacterium | reverse complement strand
CTTTTTATATTTTTCTACGATTTGCTACCCGCATATATTGTTGGTAAAATCATTGATTTCTTTACTACATATCAACCTGGTCAATCTTTATCTACTTTTTATTTTTACGTTATATTTGTCAGTGTGACATTCATCATTGCTTCTATGATCAGGCTTAAAAGTAAATATGTTTTGAATGTTATTGGTCTAAATAACCGTACAAGAGCTAGAATATTAGGGTTTGAAAGGCTTACAGAATTCTCACTCGAATGGCACAATAAAGAAAACACTGGAAACAAACTCCAACGCATTTTTACTGGTGCTGATGGTATAAGGAATTTATCAAAACTACTTACTAAAGATATTTTAAGAATTTTTGCGAATATTACAGGTGTAGCTTTAATTTTTTTATTTACAGATCTTAAATTTGTTATTCTTATTTTTACTTATATTGTAATTTTTTTGTACATAGAATTTTTCTTTAGTAGAAAAATCTTTGCTTTAACTAACGAATTTAATAATTTAAATCAATCAGCTAGCGGTATCTATATGGAAAATACTAGTAATATGTTTTCTATAAAGGCTCTCGGTGTGGAAAAAACAATGTTAGGACGTGTTTCTGATAAGGAGACACTTTCTCGTGATATAACTATAAAAAAATCTCATGCTGTGAATTTAAAATGGCGCTCATTTCAAGTTTTAAATGGTATTGTTTTTGGTGTTTTCTTATTTTTCCTTGGTACTTCTATAGTTTCAAATATAATTACAGTCGGGACATTTATGGTTTTTTATAATTACTTTTGGAAATTACAATCATCCTTAGGTGATATTGCCGATTTACATTCAGAGATTTTAGATATTCGTTCTGATATCGGGAACATGATGCCAATATTTACAGAGACAGAATTCATAAAAACTGGCAACGAACATTTTCCTGAAGATTGGAAAAAAATTGAAATCAAGGATGCAGTCATGAATTATCAGTCAGATCAGATAGGATTACAAGATTTCAGTTTAATATTAAAACGAAATACAAAAACTGGAGTGGCGGGACTTTCTGGCTCTGGTAAATCCACCTTGGCAAAAATTATTCTAGGGTTGTATGCCTTAAAGGAGGGAGAATTTAAAATAGGCAAAGAAAATAATATGAAAGATTATTATTCTATTGCCCATAATGAGACTTTGAGTAATATCACAGTAGTCCTCCAAGAAACAGAACTTTTCAATCTTTCCTTGCGAGAAAATATCACAATGATGCGTGGAGAAAATGAAGAACTTTTAAATAAAGCAATAAAAATTTCCCAGCTTGAAGAAGTGATAAATCGCCTACCAGAAGGAATGAGTGCGATGATAGGCGAGAAGGGCTATATGCTCTCTGGTGGTGAACGCCAACGTCTCGGTATCGCTAGGGCTATTTATAAAAATGCCTCTATCATAATATTGGATGAAGCGACGTCATCACTTGATTCTGAGACTGAAGGAAAAATCATGGAAAAATTATTAGGTGAATATTCGGAAGATAAAACTTTCTTAATTATTGCGCATCGTTTGGGTACATTGCGATATACTGATAATATAGTAGTCATGGAACGAGGTCGAGTTGTCGAAGAGGGAAATTACGGTAAATTAATCAATGATTCTAGCGCTGCATTTTACAAAATGAATCAAGAACAAAAAAAAGAAGAATAAAATGGAAACAAAGCAAGCTTGTCAAAAATGCAACCAAGAATTTATTCTCGATCAGAATGAGCTAGGTTTTTATGAAAAGATGAAAGTGCCAGCTCCAAAAGTCTGTCCGGATTGTCGTTTTAAAATGCGGGCTATGTTTCGAAATGAAACTACTCTTTATTCTGGGCGAAAATGCGGACTGTGTGGCAAAGGAGTAATCTCTATGTATAATCCAAAACCCCCATACACTATCTATTGCCACGATTGTTTTTATTCTGAAAAATGGGATCCGAAAGATTATGCTATGGATTACAATGAGAGTAGATCTTTTTTGGAACAAGTCAAAGAACTTTTTATTAAAGTTCCAAAGATTACCACTTATTTATCTAGCAGTATTGGTCCAAATATAAATAGTGAATACGTAAATATGGCCGGCGGTTGTAGGAATTGCTATTTGGTTTTTAACACCATGTCTTCTGAAGATACTATGTATTCTAGAGGAGTTAGAAATTCTAGAGATTCTGCTGATATGTATTTTGGACAAGACTTTGAGAGATGCTATGAATCCATAAATGTTGAGCAATCTTCAGGCATCCTCTTCGGTCAAAATATCTCTAGTTCGATAGATTCAGCTTTTGTTTTAAATTGCAAAGGTTCGATAAATTGTTTTGGTTGTGTGAATTTAAACAATAAATCCTATCACTTTTTGAATCAGCACATGAATAAAGAAGAATACAAGAAAAAAGTGGGAGAAATACTTGGATCTTATCAAAAAATACAAGAATTTAAAAAGGAATTTGAAAGTTTTGCGTTACAGTTTCCTGTTCGTGAAAATAATAATTTAAAGACTATAGATTCGACAGGGGATTATTTATTTGAATGTAAAAATGTAAGCAATTCTTTTGAAGTGATCAAGGGTGAAGATTGTAAGTATATTTATTCTTCTAAGATGATAAAAGATTCTATGGGGGTGATCGGTCATGGGCTTAAATCAGAAAAAATGCTCGAGGTCGTGGCTACTGGTCTTTCGAGTAATATTGTCGGGACTTATGGTGCGGAAAATTGTAGTGATATTTTGTATGGATTTTGTATTAGAAATTGTAAAAATTGTATAGGTTGCGATGCATTGCATCACGGTGAATATTCGATTTTAAATAAACAATATCCAAAAGAAGAATACGAAAGACTTCGAGAAATAATAATCAAAGAACTTACGGAAAAAGATTTGTACGGACTCATGATGCCGGAGGTGATCGCACTTTTTGCATACAATGAGACAATTGCTCAAGACAATTTTCCCATAACCAAAGACGAAGCATTAGCACAGGGTTTTAGATGGGAAGATGATATACAAAAGACAGAAGGGAATGGGACAATAAATTCAGAAAATATTCCAGATCATATAAAGGATGTAGAAGATTCTATAATAAAAGAAGTTTTGGCTTGTGTCTTTTGTAATAGGAATTATAAAATCACTGACCAAGAGCTATCTTTTTATAAAAAAATGAACATACCGATACCCCGGAAGTGTTTTTATTGCCGACATCAAGACAGAATAGAAAAACGTGGGCCATTTAAATTTTGGCAGAGGAATTGTGCAAAATGCTACAAAGCTATAACTACAAATTATTCCCCCGACCGACCTGAGATAGTGTACTGTGAAAAATGTTATCAGCAGGAGGTGTATTAGATGCGTTATCATGTACTAGTACATGAGTATAGAAATATGGAAAACAAAAATGAAAACAGAATATGCCAGAATTGTAAGAAAGATTTTGTTATCGAAACGGAAGATTTTAATTTTTATGAAAAGATAAAAGTTCCTCCTCCGACTTTTTGTCCTTTCTGTAGGGCGCAGAGGAGGTTTGCTTTCAGAAATGAACGCAAACTCTTTAGAGTTCTGAATCATTTTACTGGTAAAGAAATTCTTTCGACTTATCCACAAGAAAGTGGAAGGAAAATTATAACTCGAGAAGAATGGAATGGAGATAGTTGGGACGCGATGGAATATCAGCAAGATTATGATTTTTCTAGGTCATTTTTAGAACAACTAATTGTACTTGATAAAAAAATTCCTGTGTTCAGTTTTAATATAAGTAGAATGATAAACAGTCCCTACTCTTTCAATGCTCAAGGATTAAAGAATTGTTACCTTATTGTTAACTCGAGTTTTTCTGAAGATTGCATGTATGGGAATTCAGTAAATCATTCAAAAGATTGCGTGGATAATTCACATATGAAACAATCAGAAAGATGTTACGAATGTTTTTGGGTTAGAAATTGCTATCAGTGTTATTTTACAATAATGTCTTGGGATTCTAGAAATATGTATTTTTGCAGAGACTGTGGAGGTTGTAATGATTGTTTTGGTTGTGTAAATTTAAGACAATCTTCATACTGTATTTTTAACAAACAGTATACAAAAGAAGAATATGAGAAAGAAATAAAAAAATTAAAGTTAGATACTATACAAGGCATAAAAGAAGCACGGGAAAAAACCAGAAAATTTTGGCAAACTCAAATAACTAGACACCAGCAAGGAGTAAAAAATTTAAACTCAACTGGTTCTTACGTCACAGACTCAAAAAATGTAAATGATAGTTATTTAGTCAGAGAATGTGAAGATATGCGTTTTTGTCAATACATAGATGAAAATCCAAGTAGTACAGACAACTACGATGTTTCTGTTTGGGGAGCCAACACTGAACTTTGCTATGAAACAATAGAGTGCGGGGATAATTCTTATAATAATAAATTTTCTAAAAATTGCTGGCCTGCCTGCATAAACAATGAGTATTGTATCAATTTATTTAGTTCCTCCGACTGTTTTGGTTGTTCTGGGTTAAAGAAAAAACAATATTGCATTTTTAATAAACAATATACAAAAGAAGATTACGAAGTTCTTGTTCCTAAAATAAAAAAACATATGGACGAAATGCCGTATGTTGATTCGCAGGGTATTATTTATAAATATGGGGAGTTTTTTCCGATAGAGTTTTCACCATTTGGGTACAACAATACTGTTGCCATAGAGCATTTTCCAATTACAAAAGAAGAAGCTGGAGCGAAAAGTTATGGCTGGATTGAAGCTTTTCGGGGAGAATATAAAATAACAATAAAAGCGTCAGAAATTCCAAATTTAATCACTAATGCAATGGATCAAATTTTAGAGGAAGTTATTGAATGTGGAAAATGTAAAAAGCCCTATCGAGTACTAGAAAATGAATTAATTTTTTTACGTAATGAAAAAATTCCCATTCCAACAATGTGCAATGAGTGTAGACATGAACGTAGGATTAGGGACAGGCTCACACTACATTTATATGACAGGTTTTGCATGTGTGTCGGGCAAAATGATACCACAGAAATATATAAAAATACAGTAAGACATTTTCATGGTGATAAACCTTGTGAAGAAAAATTTAAAACCGGATATTCTCCTGATTACCCTGAGATAATTTACTGTGAAAAATGTTACCAGCAGGAGGTTTATTAGAATTATATAAATAATAGTATACTTATGCTATTAAAAATTATGCAACAAGAAACAAAAACATATTCGAATAACTCAATGTCTGAGAACTGTCAAAACTGTAAAAAAGATTTTACGATAGAGCCAGAGGATTTTAATTTCTATGAAAAAATTAAAGTTCCACCACCTACTTTTTGTCCGAGGTGTAGATTTGTGAGACGTCTAGCTAGTACAAATGAAAGAATTTTATATAAAAGAAAGTGCGATTTTTCAGGCGAAGATATTTTTAGCATGTATCCTGTTGGCACAGATTTCCCTGTATATAAAACAGACATTTGGTATTCTGATGCTTGGGATCCTCATCAATATGGAGTGGATTATGATTTTTCTCGACCATTTTTTGAGCAATTATTGGATTTATATAAAAAAGTACCGCGGATGGCTTTGGTTAAGCAGGGGTTCTCTATCAATAGTGACTATACCCATCGCGTCCACGATATGAAAAATTCTTATATGGTTTTTCGTTCCACTAAAAGTGCGAATACTTTGTATTCCTATATTGTGGAAGGAGCCACCGACTGCTCGGATTGTATTTTTATAAGCAAGTGTGAGCTTTGCTATGAATGTGTAAATTGCTCGGGTTGTTATAGCACTAGATTTTCCCAAGAAAGTTCTACTTGCCGAGATTCGTCTTTTCTTTATGCCTGTCGAAATTGTTCTAGTTGTGTTGGATGTGTGAACTTAGTCAATCAAGAATATTGCATTTTTAATGAGAAATACACACGAGAAAAATATTTTGAAAAATTACAGGAATTAAAATTAAATACTACAAGTGGTATAGAAAAAATGGAAAAAGAATTTTCAGAATTCAGGAAGAAATTCCCAGTGCGAGCCATAACTTCTGTAAAATCAGACGGTGTTTCTGGTAATTGGTTCTCTAATTCTAAAAATGTTCACCAATCTTTTGATTGTTGGAATGTGAAAGATTGTAAGTATGTTTTTGGATTTTTTGATTCGCAAGATTCTATGGATGTTTTTGAGTGGGGGAATCAATCCGAGCTTCTTTATGAATCCCAAAACTGCGGCATCAATTGTTCTCGAATTTATTTTTGTAATCAATGTTGGATGGGAGCTCACGATCTTTTTTATTGCAATTCTTGCCCAAGCTCAAGCAATTGTTTCGGGTGTATAGGATTAAAAAAAGGAGAGTATTCAATTCTTAATAAAAAATATAGCAAGGAAGAATATGAGACTTTGAAAGAAAAAATAATAAAACAAATGAAAGAAATGCCATATACAGATGTTACGGGTCTTGAATATCGTTTCGGTGAAAATTTTCCCGTAGCATTACTTGATTTTGCTTATAACGAAACAGCCGCGATAGATTTTTTTCCGATAGATAAAAAAGAGGCTCTAGCTCTAGGCTATAAATGGAGAGACAAAGAAAAGAAAAATTATAATACAACAATGAAAAGTTTAGATTTGCCTGAAACGATAGCCGAGGTAGACGATTCTATTTTGTCTCAAATAATAGAATGTGGAGATAAAAATAAAGAATATTCTGTCGGTGCATATCGAATTACAGAAAACGAGCTAGCCTTTTACAGGAGAATGGATCTGCCTATCCCTAGAGTTTGTTTTGATGTTAGACATACCCGTAGACTACAAAAACGTCCCCCACTAAAAATTATTAAACGCAATTGTACGAAATGCGAAATTGAAGTGGAAACAGTTTACGACGAAAATTATGCGCCGATACTGTATTGCGAAAAATGTTATCAGCAGGAGGTTTACTAGCCTTAGGCTAGTGTATTAAGGGCTCAACGGGCGTTGAGCCCTTGCGTTTCAATGTTGAATGTACCTTACGAAATCTTGACAAAGAAAGTAAAAAATGTTAGTACCTATTACAGGAGTGTACACAAATGATACTAAGATTTTTCGTGAGTGTTCCGACAGAGAGTCTGTCCGAAGTGCTCGGGTACCTTGAGGGGCGTTCCGGAGTGAAAGTGGTTCCGATAGGTGGGGAACAACCGGGATCAGAAGATTTCGACGAAGTCGTCGATTTGTTCTCAGCCCGCACCTATAACTGCCTAAAGAACGAGAAACTTCTAACGCTTGAAGCGATTGCGAAAAAAGGGGTCCCGGAATTTCTACGGATGAAAAATCTAGGACGAAAGTCTCTGAAAGAAATCAAAGAAGTTCTGAAACAGAGGGGAATACATCTGGCTGGTGAACCGGAATGATCAAGGCGCTCGGAGGAGCTTAGAACAGGCTCCACGTAGCGCCTTTTCTAATTGTCTAATTTATAGTAAAATTATAGTAATTATTATGCCAAAACCAAATCGAGTTCAAATAATCAAATATGGCCCACCACCACCAGAGCTACCGGTGTTTGGGAAAGTAAGACCTGAAGATGTGTCTTTTATTGGGCGGACGAATTATGTGGCTTCTCTCGAGGAAAAGAAATTTATTTTTGGTTTTAAACGTGTCGATAGGCGTAGGCATTTGTATATCATCGGAAAGTCTGGAGTCGGAAAAACAAAATTACTTGAACTATTTTTGAGACAAGACGTGACTTATGGTCACGGACTTTGCCTGATCGATCCGCACGGCGATGTCATCGAAGCTATGCTCGACTATATTCCAAAAGAACGCATCGAAGACGTCTGTATTATTGATCCGTCTGATGTTGATTTCCCTGCATCCTTTAATCCACTCGCCAATGTGGATCCGATGTTTAAATTTCAACTTACTCAAGGACTCATCGAAGTTTTCCAAAAACAATTCGGGGCGAATTGGACTCCTCGTCTTGAACACGTTTTTCGTTTTACTTGTCTGGCTTTGCTCGACTATCCGCATGCGACTATGCGCGGAATGATCTCGATGTTGACTGATAGAAATTATAGACAGAAAGTGGTGGAATATATCACCGACGATATGGTCAAAAGATTCTTCGCTATTGAATTCGCTGATTGGTCGGAGAAATTTGATACGGATGCCATCATTCCACTTGTAAATAAACTTGGACAATTTCTCTCTGACCCACTTCTTCGTAATATTTTTGGTCAGAAACAAAATAAAATTGATATTAGCTCGCTCATGAATAGTCAGAAAATAATTTTCATCAATCTTTCCAAGGGTCGCCTCGGAGAAGAAAATTCTTCTTTTTTGGGTTCTATGTTTTTAACTAAGATCAAACAAGCTGGTATGGAGAGAGCGGCAATGCCAGAGAGTGCCCGTAAGGATTTCTATATTTATGTAGATGAGTTCCAAAACGTAGTAACTCAAACTTTTGAAAATATTTTGTCTGAGGCTCGTAAATATGGGTTAAATTTAACCATGGCGCATCAGTATGTCGGGCAAATTATTCCAAAAGTTCACCAAGCCGTACTCGGTAATTGTGGAAGCATTATAACTTTTCGTATTGGTGGCGACGATGCGGTTAAGATGAAACCAGAATTTGCGCCACTTTTTGATGTGAAAGATATGATCAACCTCGCCGTGACAGAATTTTATGTAAAGATGACAATCGATGGAGAATCATACGACCCATTTTCTGCGGAGACATTGCGAGTATTACCACCAACCCATCCTTCATATAGACAAGAGATCATAGATGCTTCTCGCAGAAAATACGCATTACCAAAAGGCGATGCCCAAAAACTTATTGAAGAAGAAGAAGCGACAATAATTCGAAGTGCAGAAGAGAAAGCTATCATTGAAGGAAAAGGCAAAAATAAAGATGGTTCAGTGGCAGGAGAGGAAAATACAGAAGAAAAACTAAAAATAAAAGCTTCCCAAGAAGCCGAGCCTATGATATAAAATTGTAAATTAAATTCATGACCCAAGGAACAGTAAAATCTATCATTAAAAATTATTTAAAAAGCTATTTAAAAGAAATAGATGAAATAAAAGTGGAAGTTATTAAAACGTCACTTTTAAACGATGAAACCTTAACCGAAAAAGAAAATGAATAAACAGGAAAATATAAATCCCAGTAAAAATGAAACTTCTCCCAATAAATCTACAGAAGAAGCTATTATTCCCTTAGAAAGTCAGGAAGTTGACCTTATTCATAAAGCTGAACAAGCCTTAATTTCCATAGAAGAAACATCCACACAAGTCACAGGAGCTGCTTTAGAAACAGCAGGATTCATAGATAAAAAACCACTTTCTTCTTTACAAAAA
Source organism: Candidatus Nomurabacteria bacterium (assembly GCA_943354905.1). Taxonomy (GTDB): domain Bacteria; phylum Patescibacteriota; class Minisyncoccia; order Phycocordibacterales; family UBA9973; genus UBA9973. The sequence goes on along the minus strand of CALRDL010000004.1, from coordinate 49,188 downwards.
GATAAATTTAGGACTAGGCTTGAAAGAAAAATTAAAAAAATGGTTCGTATTCTTTCATTTGCCACTTTACTTACAAGTGCGGTTGGTGTTGCAGATTATGAACTTACAAGGTACAAAGTAGAAATAAAAATTGAAAGTAATGGTGATGTAACTTATGCTCACGAAGACCCACTAACAACTCATGCAATAAATGTTTTAGCCGGAAAGGAGAAATTTAATGATTCTGATAAATTAAAGATGCCCACAGTCAATCCAGTTCAAAACGATTTTGATCCAGAATTGTACGATGCCCTTTGGCAACTAAATAAAAAATGTGGTAGTCCTAAGGTTAATTTTAAATCTCCAGGAGAAACAAGTATGTTGGGGTCATTTAGTTTAGGTAAAAATTTTTACAATCCATACACAAATACTATTTTTATAGATATTAGAGACAGTGAAACAAACATAGCTAATTATATAGCTGAATTGTCACACGGGAAACAGTTTGATCAAAATCCAATTTCCTCAAACTTATTAGCGGTTAAGGGAATATTGCAATCAATAAAAGAAGGTGTATCAAATAAAGCAAATTTTGTTACTCCTCAAATTAATACCATATCAAGGAGAATTGAAATAGGTATAAAGAAAAGTTATAAACATCGTTACAATGAACCTGGAACATTAGAATATGATGCTCATGAAGTTATAGAACCAAGTCTGCATTCAGAATTTAAAGCGCTTACACCCACAAAAACTGCTAAAGAAAAAGAAGAAAACTTAAGACAAGAAAAAAAAGAAGCTCTTTATAAAAGTAGAAAGACTAGATAATATTTAATCTAAAATAAGATTTTTTACGTATTTATTGACTCAAACTAAAATTTAACTATAATGAAATAATGTCAAAAGATTATTATGAAACACTGGGAGTAAATAAGGGTGCTTCGAAGGATGAAATCAAGAAGGCTTTTTATAAATTGGCCCACAAATATCACCCTGATAAAAAAGAAGGTAATGAGGCTAAATTTAAAGAGGTAAATGAAGCCTATCAGACCCTCTCTGATGACCAAAAACGCTCAAAATACGACCAATTTGGTTCTAATTATGCAAATATGGGTGGTGCCTCCGCCGGTGGCTATGGCGACCCGAGGGGAGGTTTTGAAGGTTTTGACTTTTCTGGTTTTCAGCAAGGTGGCGCAGACTTTGGCTCAAGTTTTGACATGGGAAATTTAAATGATATTTTCAGTGATTTTTTTGGTGGTGGTATGGGTGGTGGAGGTACAAGAAATTCAAGACAAGCTAGGCGTGGACGAGATATTTCTACAGAAATTCAGATTTCTTTTTCGGACTCTATTTTTGGAATTGAAAGAAAGATTTTAATTACAAAAACTTCTACTTGTTTGACTTGTAATGCTACCGGAGCGAAAGTGGGAAGCAAAATAGAGAAATGTAAAACTTGTAATGGTCAAGGTCAGATTCGAGAAATAAAGAGATCATTCTTGGGGAACATTTCTAGTACGAAAATATGTGAGACTTGTCTTGGTGGTGGAGAAGTTCCTCATGAGGTTTGTGAAAGGTGTAAAGGCAAAGGTGTTCTACGACGTGAAGAAGAAATATCTATTGTCATACCGACTGGTGTCCGTGATGGAGAGATGGTCCGGATGACAGGACACGGTGAAGCTATTTTCAAAGGCACCACCGGAGATTTATATATAAAAATAAATGTGGCACCGCATCCAATATTTAAGCGTGACGGTAATGACTTATTGATGACTTTAAATTTGAAACTTTCGGATGCATTACTCGGTACGAAACATAAAATAGAAACTCTTGATGGAGAGATAGAAGTCACTATTCCGGAAGGCGTCGGTATCAATGAAATCTTGCGAGTTCGTGGCAAAGGCGTGCCGACCTCTAAAAGTAAACGCGGAGACCTTCTTATAAAACTCAACATCAAACTTCCAAATAAACTTTCTCGCAAAGAAAGAGAGCTCGTCGAAGAACTTAAAAAAGAGGGGATTTAAAAATGTTACCAGAAAATATAATTTATCTTGCAGTTTTGGTTAGTTTCATCGGATATTTTTTTTATTTTAAAGATATTTTTTACGGACAGACAAGACCGAATTTAGTTTCTTGGGTTCTTTGGTTGCTAGGCCCATTTCTTGGTGTGTTTTTTCAGATTAAAGCTGGAGCAGGGCTCTCTGTTATTCCTACATATGTAAAAGGATGGAAATTTCCTGAAACAGAACATTATGGGATTTATATAGCTAGTGTATTTAGTAATACTCTAGGTCTACTTATCATAAAAGATTGGTCTTTTACGATTTATTCTTTCGGAGTGTATTTAGTATTAGCGAATCTAGTATTTGTCTTGATTTTGTATCGCAAAAAGTTTTTTAAATCTTAGAAATCTTTTGTCCCTCTGAAGTATCTTTAACGTCGTAACCAAAAGAATTTATTTGTTTTCTTAGTTCGTCAGATTTTGTAAAATCTTTATTATCACGAGCATCTTTGCGTTTTTCTACTAATTTCAAGACTTCTTCCTGAACATCAATTTTTTCTTCTTTTAAATCAATAAAACCGAGTCCAAGCACTTTGTCAAAATCCAGCACTGTAGCTTTTTTGTCGGGAGGTGAAATATTTTCGTCTTTCATTAAATCCCATAATACTGTGAGAGCTTTTGGAGTGTCGAGATCATTATTTAAGAATTCTTGGAATTTTTCTTTATATTTTTGACTTATATTTCCTGACTGCGCAGGCAGGCCCACATCCTTCCCAAGCCCCAAATATATATTTTGTATCCTTTTTAGACCTGTTTCTGATGCTTCTAGGGCGTCCCAATTAAAATTTAATTTGGTACGATAATGACCCATCAAGAGCCAAAAACGATAAGCAAGAGGATTTATATTTTTATTCACAATGCTTTCAAGTTTCAAAAAATTTCCTGTAGATTTCGCCATTTTTAATCCACCGACATCGATGTGGTCGCTATGTAGCCAAAATTTTACAAAAGGTTTTTTACTTGTAGCACTTTCTGACTGAGCTATCTCATTTGTATGGTGAGTAGGAATGAGATCTATTCCTCCTGTGTGAATATCAAATTGTTCTCCAAGAAATTTTAAACCTATAGCTGAACATTCTATATGCCAGCCGGGAAAACCACGACCCCAAGGAGATTCGTATCCTAATTCTTTATTAAATTTCCATAAGGCAAAGTCTTCGCCATTTTTCTTTTCTTTATTTTCTGCAATTCGAATATGACTCTCATCTCGAATAGTTTTCCCTCCGGTAAGTGCTCCATAGTCTGACACCTTAGAAGTATCAAAATAAATACCATCAGATGTGGTATATGTAAATCCCTTTTCTTCTAACTTTCGTACGAGTTCTACATCTTCTTTGATATAATCACTCGCGAAATATATGTTGCTGGGTATAGTTATATTTAGTTTAACCAAGTCTTCTTTAAATTTTTCTGTATAAAACTCGGCGAGTTCACGCATATTTTTTAGGGTCAATTCTTTTCCTTCCCGCACTAGGGCAGCAGTCATCTTGTCTTCCCCTGTGTCTGCATCACTCGAGAGAATTCCGATATCAGTTATATTCATAACTCGTTTTACTTCATAACTAGAATATTCTAAAGTTTTTTGAAGGATGTCAGCAAAAACATAGGCACGCAGATTGCCTATATGAGCATAATTGTTTACCGTCGGGCCACAAGAATACATTTTTATTTCATTTGGATCAATAGGAATAAACTCTTCCTTTTTCCGAGTGAGAGTGTTAAAAAAATATATTTTTTTATGATTTTTATTGTCGGAATTCATTGCGGTAAATGAGAAAGAGGGTATAGAGTAAACTTACTGAAAGTGGACCGATTAGGATACCGACAGGCCCAAGGAAAGAAATTCCTCCCAAGACTGAAAACAAAACTAGAAGCGGAGAGATATTTGTTTTTTTTCCTACGATCATGGGGCTCAAGAAATTGTCGATCATGCCTACCAACAAAAATGCCCAGAACAAGAGACCTATAGCTGAAGTAGTGTCTCCTTTAAAAAATAGGAAAATGATAGCTGGTATAGAGACCATCGCTGTACCGATAGTGGGAAGCAGGGAACAGACAGCGGCGACCAGCCCCCAGAGTGCGGGATTTGGAACATTAAAAAGCCAGAGACCAAAACCCATGAGCGTTCCTTGGACAAAAGCAATAAATAAAGAACCTTTTATTACGGCATTTACGGCATTGTCGAGTCCGCTGATTATCTTGTGGTCATCTTTATCTTCAAGTGGGCTAAAAATAACCAGAGAATTTTTCCATTTTTCTCCATCTTTCAAGAAATAAAAAATAATTAAAAGCATTAAGATGAAAGAGAAAAATGCCGAGACTGTGGTACTGAATATGTTGGCAATGTTACTAGAGATATACGAGATAAAATCAGTTGTTTTTTTGTTTATATCAAAATCAATTCCTTCTGGAAGAAATTGATTGATGGAATTTCCTATTGTCGCCAAAATTGGTTCTGTATTTCCATCGCTTACTACAGAATTATAGACATTTTGACTTTGTTTAAAGATAAGTATTCCTGTTCCTAGAATAGGACCGCATAAAACGATAGTAAAAATACAAACAGTCAAAAAAGCCGAAATCCAATTTGGTATGTATTTTTTATTAAGCCAGAGATGTAACGGATGCAGAATTATTGCAAAAGAAACACCAAGGACTAGAACTATCCAAAATGGACGAAAGATAAAAAAAGTAAAGATAAAAGTGGCTAGTAATAGACCAAAGAAAAAGTACTTTTCTATAATTTTTGTTTGCATGGGGTTAATTGTAGCAAATATTTGCTTTTTTGTGAAATATCATATAATATAAGACTTAATATGAAAAAAGAGAAAAAGGCAGACAAATCTGAATTTGCAGTTATAAATACAGGTGGAAAACAATACAAGGTTTCCGCGGGGAGCTTTGTTTCTATTGAAAAAATAAACACTAAAGGAGTTGAATACAAAAAAGGCGACAAAATTTCTTTTGATAAAGTTCTCTTGGTAGATGATGGCAAAGATACGACTATAGGTACACCATACATCACAGGCGCAAAAGTAGATGCGGAAATAGTAGAGATTGGCCGTGCTCGAAAAATCCTCGTAGTAAAATACAAACAAAAATCTCGTTACCTAAAACGCAACGGCCACCGTCAGCCTTTCTTTCAAGTGAAGATAATTTCTATAAAATAAAAAGATGGAAGAAGATCCTATAAGTAGAAGAAAAAAAATAATATTCGAGTTCGGTGCTGATGGAGACGGTGCAGAGATTTATACAAGCACGCCCCATCGCAGAATTTCGCCAACTATCGGATTATTAGTTTCTGATAAGTTTTTTGGGTTCATTGGGTAAGGCTCAATTCGTGAATCAATGCGTCTAGCTTTTTTAAATAACATCTGCATTTCTTCGGTATCATTACTTCCAAAAGAAGGTGATACCACACAAATGTCTATATCACTTCCTGGTCGAGAATTTCCTTTTGCCTGAGAACCAAAAACAATCATTGAATCAATTTCAATGTTATCATTTTCAAGTGACGATCTAAATGATTTAGTCAATCTTATTATATCTTCTCCAAGTATCTTTTTAACCATAATATAAATTCTTCAGCTTGTAATAAATACTTTTTTGTATATTCTTCAGTGGCTATTTTATAAAACTGATTTTTGTAATCATCATATCGAGCTTTGATATTGAAAGTTGTGATATCTGCCAGCATATCGAGCTGTTCCTCTGAATATTTAATACCTGTTGCTTCAGCTAAACGAACAAGATTGTGTTCATAAGGGGCAGAGTTTGATGTTTTGTTGACAATTATGCCCTTCAATAATTTTTCAATAGAAAGATGAACAAAGAAAAGGCAGTAAGAAAATCTTTTATTTTCAAAAAGATTTTGTGATAATTCAAAATCACCCTCAGAAGCATCTATCCAGTATTTAACAATTGCATCCTGATCCATGCAAGTATTGTAACATACAAAACCACAAACCCAAAGGTTTTTTTTATTGTCTATTCTTCAGCGCATTTTTTAAAGTTTCGTTGTCAGAATATTCGAGTTCGGTGCCGGTGGAGAGGCCACGACCAAGAGAAGATATTTTTATATTATTTTTTTGAGCTAAATCATTTAATTGTTCACGAACGTACTCGTCTGTGTGGTTGCCTTGAGGGTTGAGTGAGAAGGCGAGAATAATTTCACATAATTCCCCGAAGACTTTCTTCTGGGGAGATCCTATTTTCTTTTTTAATTCTTCAATCCGGACTCGACTTTTTGTAGTTTTCTCGACGATTGGTACGAGCCCACCCAAAACAAAATATTTCCCATTATAAACTCGACTTTTTTTAACTGACTCTAAATCAGAATCTTTCTCAACGACCATGAGAGTAGAGGTGTCTGTATTTGTATTGGCACAAATATCACATAGATTATTTTTACCATTTTTCACAATGAAAAATCTAAAACATTCTCCACATTGTGCTACTTCTTTTTTTAAATCAGAAATAAGCAGAGACAAATTTTCTGCATAACTTCCGTTTTTAGACATTAAAAAATAAACAAAACGCTTAGCTTGTCTTTCTCCTATCCCAGGGAATTCTTTAAAAACTTCAGATAATTTATCTATTATATCCATTGTATTCAATTATTAATTTCAAATTACGAATTATCAATTTTAATCCCAATTCGTAATTCCTAATTTTTAATTCGTAATTCATTTTAGAACTCATCTAAGTCACTACTTACCTTCGCTGCGGAAAATTCACTCAAATTACTTTTTTCAAGATTAAGAAAGGTCGTAGTTTTGAGATCAAAATAAAGTTCGACTTTTCCAGTCGGTCCATTTCGGTGTTTTTCGATCAATATTTCAACTATATTTGTTTTATCAGATTCTTCTTTTCCTTTATCTTCACTATGGATGAACATAACCACGTCGGCATCTTGTTCGATAGATCCAGAGTCACGGAGGTCAGACAGGCGAGGTTTGCCACCACGAGATTCAACATTACGAGAGAGCTGGGAAAGGGCAAGGACGGGTACATCGAGTTCTTTGGCGAGACCTTTTAAAGATCTAGAGATTTCAGTAACTTGATTCACCATCGAATCATAATTTTTAGAAGTCGTCATTAATTGTAAATAGTCGACGACGATCAAATCTAAAGATTTCTCAGCTTTTATTCTACGAGCCAAAGCTTTCATACGAACTATAGAATTTCCAGGAGTATCATCTATGTAGATTTTTGCTTTGGCGAGTTTACCGAGAGAATCGCGAAGTTGAGAAAATTCTCGATCCGAAGAAAGGTTCCCAGTGCGGAGATTCCAAGCATTAACTCGACTCTCAGCAGAGAGCATACGGTCTACGAGTTGTTGAGAAGACATTTCTAGGGAAAATATTAAAATAGATTTCTCATGTTTTACTCCAGCCATACGAGCTATATCTAAAGCCAGAGTGGTTTTACCCATAGATGGACGAGCTGCCAGAATTATTAAATCAGAATTTTGTAAACCAGAAAGCATAGTGTCCAAATCTCGAAAACCAGTCGGTAGTCCGCGGATCATACCTTTATTTTCATGAAGTTTCTCTAGTCTTTCATAGGCTTCAGGTAGAGCATCTTTTAAATTTACAAATTTTTGATTCTTTGGAGAAGAGACTACGCTAAAAACTTTCTTCTCGGCCATGTCGAGAATGTCATCCATATGGTCATCGCCTTCCTCGAAAGCAAGTTCGGAAATATAATCAGCCGCTTCGATTAGTCCACGCAAGACATATTTTTTTTGAACAATATCTGCATAGTGTTTTACGTTTGTACTCGAAGGGACAGTATTTACTATCTCTGCCAAGTATTGATTGCCTCCGATTTGTTCTAAAAGTTTTCTTTCTCCAAGTTTCGTAGAAAGAGAAAGCATATCTATCGGTTCATTTTTATTTCCAAGGTCGAGCATCGCTTGAAAAATTATTTTATGTTTTTCTACATAAAAAGAATCCGGAGTTACCATGTCTTCGACTTCGTGCATAGCATCTTTGCGGAGCATAATAGAACCCAAGACCGCTTGTTCGGAGGGTATGCTTTGTGGAGGAATGCGAATATTTGCAGATTTGAAACTTTTTATATTCTTTACCATTCAGTTATTCTAGCACAGTCAAAATTTTAGAAAAGTTAAAAAGTGTGTAATGATGTGGGTAATGTGTGGATATAAAAATTTATTATGATAATATATAAATATGTCTAAAAAAGTCTTATTATCTGGTATTCAGCCGTCCGGTAAACCCCATATCGGGAATTATTTCGGAATGATGAAACAGCTTATAAGCCAACAAAATGATAACGACGTTTATTTTATGATTGTCGACTATCATGCCATGACCTCCTTAAAAAATTCTAAAATCATGAAAGAAAACATCATTGCTGTTTTGATTGATTATTTAGCATTAGGTCTTGACCCTAAAAAATCTATTGTATTCAAGCAGTCTGATGTATCAGAGCATACAGAACTCGCATGGATTTTCGATACTATAACCCCTATGGCTTATCTAGAGCGTTCTGTTGCTTACAAAGATGCAAGAGATAATGGCAAAGATATGAATGTCGGACTTTTTAATTATCCTCTTTTAATGGCTGCTGATATATTACTCTATGATGTTGATATAGTGCCAGTAGGACAAGACCAGAAACAACACATAGAAATCGCTCGAGATACAGCCGAAAAATTCAACAATACATTTGGCCAGACTTTTAAATTACCAAAAGAAATGATTATGGAAGAAGTCGCAGTAGTCCCGGGTACAGACGGACGCAAGATGAGCAAGAGTTATGGAAACACTATTCCACTTTTTGCAGAATACGAAGAAATAAAATCATCGGTGATGAGTATTGTCACGGATTCAAGCGGAGGAATTCCAGAAAATGTTTTTGCAATTCACAAACTTTTGCGCCCCGAAGAAGAATTAAAAAAAATTTATGAAGAAAAAGCAGGTAAGTATAAAGAATTAAAAGAATTATTGATCGAAGATTTGGAAAAATTTATCGCGCCACTGCGGGAAAAGAGGAAAGAATATGAGAAAGATATAGACGGCGCGCTCGCCATCCTGAACGCAGGTGGCGAGCGCGCCAAAGCCGTCGCCTCAGCTAAAATGAAAGAAGTTAGAGAGAAAATAGGAGTAGATGTGTATTAAAATATGTTTATCCACACATTGTTTGTGTTGAATTTGTTGATTAAAAATGACTAAAAAATATATTATAAAAATAATAGTTAGTACATGCATTATCATATTATTTTTTGTTTGTGTTTTATTTTTTTCTTCACCACGTTCAGTCAAATCTTTTGGTCCATTAAAATTAGGAGATCAAGCTCCCATTGTTTCAGAAAATGTTGTAGAGTATGAACATCTGTACACTTTGGAATATAAGTTTTATGTATACGCTATGGAAAAGTATATGAGTTACTGTGCACTTGAAGATTGTGGTATGAGTGGTGTATTGATTGCTTGTATGGGTGGTTGGTTATCTGCTGATAATGTTAGTGGAGAGGTAGGTGCCGATGCTTACGGTTTAATGGGGGAAGAAGTTGAATCCGGAAAGTCCTCTATAATTGTAGTTGCTGATCAAAATAAAAAAATTGTAGGTATATATCCTAATTCTAGGGTTCGTAATATTCCTTATATTTTAAAAAATCACCAGGATCTTTCTCAAGATTTTGATTTTTGTTATGATATACAAATGCCAAGTAAGTGGTAGTGATTTATTCCAAATACATTATACTTTAATATGAAACACATAAATAAAAAAATTTCGGAATATAAAAAAGAATTATTAGAAGTTTTTTCCAAATTAAATTCAGATAAAGATTTTATCGCACTTTTTCTAAAAGATATGTTTACTCCAAATGAGATTGAAAATTTGGCATTGCGTTGGCAAATAATAAAGAAATTAAATAACAAAGAGACTCATAGATCTGTAGCAGGGGATTTGGGTCTGGGCATCAGTACTGTCACGCGCGGATCTCGAATGCTTCGAAATAAGGATGGTGGATTTCACCAAATGCTAAAAAAGTTCGGAAAATAAGGCTTAAAAGTAGTTTTTCACATTACTCTAATAAAATACTTGCATTTTATTTTGGTTTATGTTATCATGTACTAGTACATAGATACAAGAGTATTTTGTATGAATTTATAAAAATATGAAGAATAAGTTAAAAATAAACAAATTAATATTAAATTCTTGGTGGAGCGTAGAGCACAAGGCTTTTGCGCTGTTCTGTTGATTTCTTTTTCTACCTAAAAACAAGGAATCCATTAACCGGCGCAAGAGCGCCGTTCTTTGTTTCCTAGAGGAAACGGAAAGATTGTTCTTTGAAAAGCCTCTGGGAGGGGGTTAATAATGAAAAACTTGGATTATTTGGTTTCTAAACCCCATGAGTTCATCTTGGATGAGCATTTGTTTAGGATTACTCGAGAGGATCTGGTAAAATTGGCTAGAATGGGGGAATTGGTGAACAAATTCCTCATCGCTACCACTGAAGTTCAGGATGGATTTTTGCTCAAGTCTCTCTCAGCAACTCTTAACGAAACCTATCTGGAGGCTGGGACTACCCACCTGCATATCCCTCCGAGGTTGGTAAGGGTGGATGTGATGGCTGACAAGGATGGTAATTGGAAGATCGCAGAAATTGATCCTTCCAACAAGCATGGTCTCGGTTTTGCGCTCGCTTGTCGCAACGAAAGTGGGGCAGGAGAACGTCAAAAGTTGCTCACTTTACTCGCCCAGTACGTTACAGATGACGTTCACATCTTTCTTGGACGTAAAGAAAGTTTTTACGCTCGCGAGCAGAAGTATTTTGCTCAAAAGCTTACGGAATTCACTGGCCGAAGAGTCAAGGTGTTTTCAGAGGAACAACTCGAAGCACAAAAGTTTCCTGAGAATGGAATCTTTCTCGACTTTCCACTCTGCGGGGAAAAGGCATCTCGGATGCTTCTTTCTCGCTGGAAAGAGAGGCCTGATAGTTTTATAAACCCACCTCGTCACGGCTTGGGAAGCAAGGCAGTTATGGCTTTGCCTTTTCTTGATCAGTATCTCTTTAAGAACTATGGGTCAATGAGTAGTGAGGAGTTGGATGAATTGAAAAAGTTCATCCCTCCGACCTACAACGGTCCGTTCGTAACCAAAGAGGTATTTTCTTCAGGGGCAAAAGGGGTATACTTCGATGCCATCGGGAAGGAAACTGTAGTCCAGAAGTATGTAAAGCAAAAAACCTTCCCACTCGCAGATGCTGACAGATTCATTCGGCTGGCTGTCCATCTTGTGAATGGCAAGCTTGCCGAACTTACCGTAACGGCAAGTAAAAACCTGCCAGTTCACGGTGGTAATGGCGTCGTGAACTACCATGTGGGTTTGAAGGAGGATATCGGCTAAGATCACGTCTAGCCAACGCACAAAGAGGCGGGTCTGTCTAAATAACGATCCGCCTTTTTTACTATGAATCTTAAAAATTATGAAGTATAATAAAATTAATTATGAAAATGTATTTTTTACGTCATGGAAAAACAGTGAACAATGCAACTGGTGCTGTAACGGGGCAAATTGATAGTCCTTTGAACCGAGAAGGTATCGAACAAGCCCAAAAGACATTATCAGAAATAGAAAATGACTTCGATGAAATATATTCCTCTGATTTATTGAGGTGTAAACAAACATCAGAAATTTTAAATCAAAAACTTAATTTAGAAATAAAATTTGATGTGAGATTAAGAGAACGAGATTTTGGAGCACTTGCAGGAAAAAAATTTAGTGAAATGGATACTACGGGGGAAATGAAAGAAAAAGATAAAAATCAAAAATACGACTATCGTCCGTATGGTGGTGAATCAGTCGAAGATGTGACACAAAGAGTTTTTGCTTTTATCGAGTATATACAAAATAACTCGAAAGAAAAGAAAATTTTAGTGGTGACTTCCGGAGGAATTATTCGTTTACTTCATAATATATTGCACGAAGAAGTGCACGAAGTAATTCATAATAGCTCTGTGCATGAATTTGAATTTCCAGATAAATTTTAAAGTTTGATTTTATAATTAGGCATGTTATTATACAAAGAAGCTGTTGAGCCATTGACAACGGGGAGGCTGGAGATGCTTAAAAGAGATATCCGCTTTTGCTCGTAACCGAGCTATAGCGTGACGAAGTAGGGTGGCACCGTGGTTCGATAGCGCCTCACCACAAGCGCAAGAATCGCCCCTGCAAATTTATCAAATAAGGTAAGTTTGAAGAGGCGATTTTTGCTTTTTCAATTACCGCGCTTTAATTGTCGTTGCGCGGTATGATTTCGTAAAATCACATGAAAGATAGAATTTATATAAAAGATTTAAAAGAGCATATTGGTAAGGAAATTGTTATTGCTGGTTGGGTGGATGTCAGACGTGATCAGGGTAAAATGGTATTTTTTGATATGCGAGATATGACTGGGAAAGTGCAATGTGTGACTTTACCAACCCATCCTGAGGCTATCGCTTCAGCAAAAGAAATCCGTCCAGAATGGGTTTTGAAAGTTCAAGGTTTAGTAAAAGAGCGAAATGATAAAAATGCCAAGCAAGGTGGAGGGGTAGAAATCGAAGTTTTGAATATAGAAGTTTTAAACAAAGCAGAGACCACACCGTTTCAAATAAACGAAAATACTATGGAAGTTGGCGAAGATATTAGAATGAAATATAGATATCTTGATTTACGCACTGAAAGAATGCAGAAAAATATTCGAATGAGAGATAAAATAATTACTTTTTTTAGAAAGTATATGCATGAGAACGACTTTGTTGAAATTGAAACACCAATATTAATGAAAGGTACGCCTGAAGGTTCTAGGGAATACGTGGTTCCTTCTCGGACTTTTAATGGTCAATTTTATGTGTTGCCACAATCACCACAACAATTCAAGCAACTTTCTATGGTGGCTGGTTTTGAAAAATATTTTCAAATTGCTAGATGTATGAGAGATGAAGATACTAGAGGAGATAGACAACCAGAATTTACACAACTTGATTTTGAAATGTCTTTTGTTACTCAAGAAGAAGTGCTCGAATACACTGAGGCGATGTTTATCGAATTAGTTAAAAATGTTTACCCAGAAAAACATTTTACCCAGATCCCTTTTCCTAGATTATCATACAAAGAATCTTTAGAAAAATATGGTTCCGATAAGCCAGATATGCGAATAAATAAAAATAATCCAAATGAACTTGCTTTTGCTTGGGTATTAGACTTTCCAATGTTTGAAAAAACTGATGAAGGCGAAGTACAAGCAGTGCATCATCCATTTTGTTCGATCAAAGAAGAAGATAAAGAAAAGTTTATGAGGGGTGAGGATTTGTTTTCTATTCGCGCAAATGCATATGATTTGGTTTTGAATGGTTATGAACTTTCTTCTGGAAGTATTCGAATTCACGAAAGAGATTTACAAAAACAAGTTTTTAAACTTTTAAATATTTCCGAAGAAGATCAACAAAAGAAATTTGGACACATGCTCGAAGCCTTTACTTATGGTGCACCTCCACATGGAGGATTTGCTCCTGGTATCGATCGTATTGCAATGATTCTCCAAAATGAACCAAATATTCGAGAAGTAATTGCATTTCCAAAAACCGGAGAAGGTAAAGATTTGATGATGGGTTCTCCGGCCCCAATATCTGAAAAACAATTGAAAGAACTTGGTCTTAAAATTCAAAAATAATTTTGAATAATTATTCTGATGGATATTAAAATCACAGGTCGGGTTATACACGGTGATGGATATGGGAAGAAATTGGGATTTCCGACGGTGAATTTAGAGAGAAGAAAAGAGGAAAAAAAAGAATTACCGAGTGAAGGAGTGTATGTTGGGGAGGCGACTTTGAATGAAAAAAAATATAGAGCGGGGATAGTAATAGGTCCAGCAAAAAAAGTAGAAGCGCATTTAATAGGGTATAATGGAGATGCATACGGCAAAGAAGTGACTCTAGAAATAAAAAAGTTTTTACGAGAATATAAAAAATTTGACACTGAAAAAGAATTGATTATTCAAATTAAAGAAGACATAAAACAATGTTCACGGGCATAATTTCTAAAACTTCAAAAGTGAAAAGCATAAAATCCACTCAGGGTGGACTTTTTTTGGAAGTTACAAACCCTTTTCGAGATGTGAGAGTTGGCGAAAGTATTTCGGTTAATGGTGTCTGTTCCACAGTGAAAAAGTCGGGGAAAAATATTTTTTTCGAATATATGCCGGAAACTCTTAAACTTTCTAATTTAAGTTTTTTGCAAAAAGATGATATAGTTAATACAGAGCAGTCGATGAGGATGAGTGATAGACTGGACGGACATATGGTACTCGGGCATATTGATGGACGAGGCAAGATTCTTGATATAGAAAAGGAGGGAAATTCAAAAGTGTTTAAAATTAAAATTCCAGATAAAAAATTTTGTAAATTATTAGTTTACAAAGGGTCGATTGCGGTTGAAGGTATCAGCTTAACTGTGGCACAAACTTTTAAAAATAATTTTATTGTAAAAATAATTCCGTATACCATCTTCCACACAAATTTAAAATATAAAAAAGTCGGTGATTTAGTTAATTTAGAATTTGATATACTTGCCAAATATGCAAATCAAAAGTAAACAAAAAAATAATACAGCTAAATATTTAAACGGTAGTAAACTCAAAGCCTGCATTGTTGTTGCCAGGTGGAATAGCGAAATTACAGATAAGCTTTTAGACAATGCGCTTGCAACTTTGGAAAAATGTAAAATGTCTAAGAAAAATATAAGGGTGGTGCGCGTGGCCGGTTCGGTTGAACTGCCTTTTGCTTTGCATAAAATGGCACTGACTAAAAAACCCGCTCAACCCGGAGGTCGTTCGGGCAGGTATAATTTTCTGGTCGCCCTTGGGTGCATTATTCGCGGAGAGACTCCGCACTTTGATTATGTATGCAAAATGGCGCAAGAAGGAGCGCTTGAGGTTATGCTCGAAGATGACATTCCGGTTGGTTTTGGTGTTTTGACGGTGAATAATCTCAAACAGGCAAAAAAAAGGGTTCATGTCGGTGGCGAAGCCACCCTGTCCGCGCTGGAACTTAGCATGCTTAAATAAAAAAAATACTAAAACATGAAAATCGAAAATTCATACACTGGCCCGATCTTCATTATTATTGCAGCCACACTCTGGGCTTTTGATGGGTTGATTCGTCAACACTTGTATTCTTTACCACCTATTACTATCATATTTTTTGAGCATTTGATTGGGCTGATTATTCTGACACCGTTTGTTTATAAATATGTTCTTGCAACGAGACTTTCTAAAAGAGAATGGTGGTTGATTATTTTGATCTCTGTTTTGAGTGGACTTCTTGGTACTCTGTGGTTCACTACTGCTCTTGGCAAAGTACATTTTATTTCTCTTTCTGTTGTTTTTCTTTTGCAAAAATTACAGCCGATTTTTGCTATCACTACGGCGCGAATTTTCTTGAAAGAAAAAATGGATAACAGGTATATCAAATGGGCTTTACTTGCTTTTATTTCCGCTTATTTTGTAACATTTCCAAATGGCGTCGTAAATTTATCAACCGGAGAAGGAACTGTCATCGCTGCACTTTATGCTCTCGGTGCAGCTTTCGCTTGGGGGTCATCGACAACTTTTTCAAAAATGCTTCTCGGAAAAGTGGATTTCAAAGTCAGCACTTTTTACAGATTTCTAGCAACTTTAATCATATCTTTTCCAATATTATTTTTGTTTGGCAATAATTCTGGTTTGATTTCTAGTTTGTCTGCACCTACTACTACCCAATTTGGTTTATTATTTTTAATAGCTATATCTACGGGTATGGTGGCACTGCTCATTTATTATCGAGGATTAGAAAAAACTCCAGTGCATATTTCAACCATTCTAGAATTAACATTTCCATTTATTGCTATTTTAATAGATATGAAAGTAAATAATATTTCACTCAGTATTTCTCAATGGATAGCTTCATTTGTGTTAGTGTTTGCTATATATCAGATTGCACGACTTAGGAAAAATTTAATTTAATAAATTCAATTGACTTGAATAAGTTGATATGTTAATGTGAAGAAGTGAAGATTTTAATACATAATTTTAATTATTACTATATCCGCCCAACGGGACGGGGACTTTTGTATTTGAATTAAAAATTCAAAAGATACAAAAGAAAAACCGCCCTGTTGGGCGGTTTTTCTTTTTATTAGACTTTAATTTAAATTAGAATGAACTTAAAAAATAGAAAAAATAAAAGTATTTTTAGAAAGTTTCGAAACAGAGAACACGAAGTTTGGAGTATCTTGGCTGGTAGAAGAATAAAAAGTTTAAAAAACTATGCACATCCTATGCACAAGCAAGGCTGGAAACTTTTAGGGTTGAGTGCTAGATCTATACCGAACTTTCGTGCCATCAATATAAAATTAAAAAGTCTAACTGGTTTTCAGGTTGCAAGCACTGGTGTCCAATACGAAGAAGATGGTCCGTGGATTTCTAGTTTAGCTGAAAGAAAAATCCGAGTTACTGAATATATTCGTTCAAAGAAAAATTTAGAATATACGCCACTCCCAGATGTTTTTCATGATGTTTTCGGACATTTGCCATTTTTAGCGAATAAAAAATATGCTCGAATCGTACAAAAGTTTGGCTTGGCGTATGTAAAAGCTAAAACAAAAAAAGATAAATTGAAAATTGCAAATAACTGGTGGTATGGGATTGAGTTTTCTTTCTTAAAAGTGAAAGGCAAGATAAAAGTTTTAGGAACAGGACTCATTTCTTCAGAAGGGGAATTAAATAATGCTTTATCTGAAAAAGTAGAAAAATTACCCTACGATGCTGATATGGTTGGTAAAATAAATCGCAGTGCCCATAAATTTCACAAGAAGCTTTTTGTCCTTGATAGCTTAGATCAATTAGAAAAAATAGTCGATAAATGGTTAAAGTAGTGTATAATAAAAATATGTCTTATGATTTATTAAAAAAAGTATGTATTGCTTGCGAAGGCAAGGGAATAAAACCCTTGTCGAGAGAAGATGCGCAAGATTATTTAGATGAAGTCAGCCTGCCTGCGCAGGCAGGTGGCTGGATACTAGATGCGGATGCGAAAAAGATTTCCAAAGAATTTAAATTCTCTGATTTTATCGGAGCGATAAATTTTGTAAATCTTGTGGCTGATATTGCTGAACAAGAAGGTCATCATCCCGATATTCAGATTCATTACAACAAAGTTGAGCTCGTTCTCTCCACCCACGCCATCGGCGGCCTATCTGAAAATGATTTTATCCTCGCGGCGAAAGTAGGTGCGAGTAAAATATAATTTATGAAATTCTATTTATCATCCTACGGAATAGGGAATGAAGTTGAAAAATTTAAACAGTTAATTCCTAATAAAAAAATAGGATATATTCCTAACGCCAGAGATCATTCTGGTTCTGATTCAAAAACTAGAAAAGAAAAAGCTGAGAGAGATATGCAACTATTGCGTGATCTTGGTTTAGAAGTTTATTTATTAGACTTACAAGATTATTTTGATAAAAAAGATGAATTAAAAAATAAGTTAGAAGAGCTTGGTGCAATATTTATCAGTGGGGGGAATGTTTTTGTCTTACGCCAAGCTATGAAATTAAGTGGGCTAGATGAAATTCTCACTGAATTAAAAAACAATAATCAAAATTTTCTATATGCTGGCTATAGCGCAGCTGGATGTGTGCTTGCTCCAGACTTGCATGCTTATCCTGTTGTGGATGATTCTACAGAAATGCCATATGAAGAATTGAAAGAAACTGTCTGGGAAGGTTTGGGATTTGTTGATTTTGCATTTATGCCTCATTATAAATCCGATCATCCTGAATCAGCAGGTGTTGATAAAGAAATTGAATTTTGCGAGCAGAATAATATTCCTTATAAAACTTTACGAGATGGGGAGGTTCTAATTATTGAATAGTGTAATTTTAAACAACCTACTTTAGTAGAGTAAAGTACTTTATTAAACTAAAGTGAATTATACTTAGAATCTATTTCGTATTTGTACAAGTAATTTATTTATTTGATCTATCGACTCAATAATATAATATCTACCTTGTGGTTTTGACCTGTCGTACCCCTTTTTCTCATTAGGAATTTTATTTCCCAAAACTCTTTGATTTTTCTTTTTGAATGCTTCTTTCACTTCACCAGAAGAATACAATGTCGCCCCAAATGCTTTTATTCCAGATGGTTCTCTAATAAGTCCGAGTTCTATCACATAGTCGTTTATAAAATCAATTTCTTTCAAAAGATCTTCACGCTTTGCATAATATGCGTCTATATATAGTTTTGCCAAAGTTTGGATCATGTCTGAGTATTCTTTATCTATATACATTGCGATGTGGCCCATTATCTCATGGAAGCTATCGGGTTCATCACAGTAGTCAAGTTCGCTTGGTTTGCGTACAAAGTTTGTCACAGGCATTTCATAACGAGCTACCATTTCATACCAACCAATTTTCGACATAATTACATTCATTTTGGTTTGCACATAGCGGTAGCCGGTATATTTTGCTGATATTTTATTTATTTCTTTTATACTAGGTCGTCTTGAATTATCAATTCCCAGTTTCGAAAAACCATTTATCCAAAATGTTGCTATGGCATTTAATTTTTGCATATTCTGAAATTGGGTAGTAAATAATATCTGCCAATTTTTATTGTCTATCTTTGGATTTAATTTTCTATATTTTTTATACATATTTTTATTTTTAATTTTTTTAATACTAAAGTCGCGCCCTGCAGAAACATATTTCATTCTACAGGGAGCAACCACGACGATTACCGAGAAAAAACAAGCGTTTTCGACGGTAGGGTCTCGGGCCCATCCATCGAGTAAACATAACGTTCCCCATCGTTACGTTTTTGAAGTTTCATACCGAGCCGAGCGAACTCGGCAGTTACCAGTCTAATATCCTCCTCGGCATCTTCACCGAAGGTGACATTTTGGGTACCGTAGCTTGTACCCATGGAATCTTGGAGAACGCAGGGGAATAGCCCTTCGAGGACTATCACCCCACCGTCAGCGAGGATTCTGACGGCTGTTTCAAATGTACCTCGTTGGTCATTATCACGATCAACAAAGTACGAAAGAAAAATAACATCCCATTTTTCGCCGGTTGGGATGCCGGAAAGGGAGCCGTGAAAAGCTCTTGCCCCGGTTTCCTTAATTCGGCTCACTGCCCTCCTGGAGATGTCGACTCCAGAAAGGCACTCGGGCTGGCATCCGAGTGAAATGAGTTCCTTGATTAAGGCGCCGTTTCCGGCACCGACATCAATAATCTTTTTGTCAGGAATGACGAATTCCTGCAAAAAGATCTCATCGAGTACTGGCGACCAAAACCAGTAATGCGTGCCTTCAAATTGGCACCGCACTCCGGTTAGCTCTGCGAGTTCGGTCGCAGAGCTGTACTCTAGGTCATAGCGAGCTGCTGGGCCCGCGATTGGAAGCGTCCGGAGAGCTTTTGTTACATCTCTCCGGATTTTTTCAATTTTTTCAAACATTTTTTCTCCTTTGAAGAACAATTCATCCCAAATAGTGGGTAACCATAGCGTATCTGGGTAGAACGCAAAACCCCTTCTCAAAATTGAGAAGGGGTTGGTTTCAAATAATTTTCTATTACGAACTCAAATACAACCCTTTCCCAATTTTGGAAGAGGCAGTATGCTGACGTGAGGAAGTCCCGAGTTTATTCGAGGGAATGATTCTATTCAAAATTAATCTATATCCACCAAGCGAGCCACCTAACCATTTAGCAATACGAGCAATTGTAGTAGAAGAAAGCCCTGTGTCTTCGCTGATGGTGTTGTATTGCACATTTTGTGAAAGGAGTGTTGCGGCTTCGAGCCTGTTCGCAAATTCTTTTATTTCTTTTTCGGTCATAAGGTCACGTAGAAAACGCTTGGCTTCGTCAGCATTTTTTAATGCTAAAATTCCAGCAATTAATTGCTTGTTTTTAGTATCTTTCCAGTTGATAACCGATCCAATTCCTCGGATCAATTTCATTGTGCGGATATTTGTATTTCTATTCATTCCTTTACTCATATATATACTTTAGCAAAGTAAAGTACTTTAGTCAAGTAAAGTAGCTAAAAGAGCTGGGGATAACTTATTCGTTCTCTCTCGTGTTATAATAAATTTATGTCTAAAAAAATTTCTATAAAACTTAAGAACATTGAATACTTAGGGGATTCTATCGGCCATAATATTCGACTGGAAATTTCTATAAAAAATAAGGTTTATAATTTAAATAAATCAATAAAGCCGAATGGTCTTAAAGAAATAAACGAAGAAATCGCGCAATTTGAAACACTCAAAAATATATTTGAAGAAAAAATTTCTATAAAAGTGGTGGAAAAAGATTTGATTTTTAATGATATTGGTCAGATTAATGATCAAATAAAAATTGATCTAGGGTCTGAGAAATCAAAAGATTTTAAATTTAAAATTAAAGTTCAAGAAATGCGCAAAAATCTAAGAAAAGTCACTGCTATTTTTAATGTAATTTTAGTCATAGAACAAGCAAAAAAAATTCCTTCTGTGGATGACCCAGAATGGACTGGGGATTTAAATGATGATACAGAGCAGATGATATTAGCAAGAATGATACTTGGTGAAGCAGAGAATCAAAAAGAAGAAGCAAAAATTGGTGTTGGCTTTAGTGTGCTCAATCGTGTGAAAAAAAATAAAAAAAGTTGGGGTAATAATATTCATGCAGTTATTCTTAAAAAGTCTCAATATGATTCTTTTTGGAATAAAGATACTAAAGACAAAGTTAGAGATCCGTTTTATAAAAATGTAAGCGTATTGATCTGGACTCAATGTTATGAGGTAGCTGGGGTGGTGCTTCGCTGGGAAATTTCTGATCCAACTTTTGGAGCTACACATTTTCATTCATACAAAAAACAAAAAGATTTTCCTTGGTGGGCAACAAAGAAAAATTTCAAAGTTAAAATTGACGAAATGTATTTTTATGAACTTAAGGCATAAATTATGCGATAACTTAACTGTAACACTTTTTTTATCCGTAAGTTTAATCTTTTTAGGTGTTTTTTACTATTCACAAGAGATTAAAAAAGATAGTCAAGTAGAAAATTTTACACCACAAACCTTAAAAACTATTGGTTTTGAAAAATTATCTCTTGATGGTTTAAATAAGATTATTTCTTATGGTATTGATTTTAACTCAAGTTTCTACGATAACTACTATAATGAATATTTTGATAATAATATAATTATTTCAGTAAAAGATATGGAGACTCGAAGAGAGAATTATCTATTCACTGGCAATAGGATTGGGTACCCGCATTGGCTCGGCAATGGACATATTTTTTTCACCTCGTATTGTGGTACGAGTTGCCAAGGAATTTATTTAGTGGATATTTTCAACAAGGAAACAAGATTAGGTGTTTTAAGTTATATGGACCAAAAAGAAAATAAAAATATTTATACAAACTTTCAAGATTGGTTTGATCATGATTTTAATTTCAATGGCTGGGTTAATAAAATGAAATCAGAAATAATTGATGATAAAATATATTTAATTTTTGAAATGCAGGATCTTGACGGGAAACCTATCGGAGTAAAGAGATTCTTGTTCACAGGGAACACTCTTAAAGAGTAAAATATTTAATGTAAAATATATTTTAGTCAAGTAAAGTAAACAAAAGGGGTCTGGATAAGTAGATTACTTTTCGAGGTTTTTGAGGAAATTAGCTATATTTCTATGGTCTCTTTTCCTCCAAGCATTGTTGCCTTCGAGACGTTCCAAGACTTGGTCTATGGCGCGTTTGGCACCTGGAGCTTTGTGGGTAGAGAAGAACTTCTTGAATTCTTTGAAGTGGTGTTCTTCGGCGCTACCAGATATGGCTTTCACGACCCTGCTTAAGGTCAGTCCGCCTTCGCCGTAACGCGAGACGAGAGTCTTCCAATTTTGGGTGATGAAACTCCACCAGATATCTCGGCCGAGAGGATTGGCTCCGACAGAGGAGAGAATTCCGACTGCATCTTGGGCTCGGACATTTTTAGACATAGCGAATTCGCAAACAAGTTTTAGAATTTGTGGATTTTGGAAATTTCCGAGAGAATTTCCAATCCGATTTTTTTCTTCATGTAAATGTTCCTCAATATATTTTTTAATTAAAATTTTATAATCTTTCATTCCGCCATGAGTAGTGATGATAGAATACATAGCTCCACGAATATCTGGATCAATATGCGTTCCTGTATTCATTTTTTGAAATTGTTTTTTTGCTTCTAGTATCATTTCTTTATGACCAGATTTTCCGAGCATTTTTATAACGAGAGAGCGGAGCAGTGCATCGGTATGATTTTCATTTTTAATGTTATTCCAACCTAATCTGTGGAAAGTAGGAGAGAATAAATCAATAACTAATTTATCTAAATTACCCCGAAGAAAGTCTTCGGGGTAGAGGAGCTGGTCTAAATGTGAAAGTCCATTTATTATCTCTACCCAAACAGTGTAATTATCTTCTTTTTTATAGTTTGAAAGAAATTCTAATGAGTCCGTTGTCGGTATTATCCCAGATTCTGATAGAGCAAAGAGATCGCGAATTACTCCGAGTCTATCACTCGCACCCAATTCTTTTTTTTGTATAGGCTCACGAAGTTTTTCTAGTAACTCTTTTGAATAGGCTGTCCTATAGAATCCCGTCTCACCAAAATTTACTTTGTTGTTTTTATAAATTATCGGAATTTCCCATTTGGTATTGTCTTTAGATTTTTGAGCTGAGATGGGGCTGACGAAAAATCTACTTTGAGAGAAATTTATTTCCCCATTTATCATTTCTGCGTGCACGACAGGGTATCCTGGCTTACTCGTCCAATTGTGCATCATTTTCGACACTTTCTTTTTTGATATTTTTTCAAAAGCTTCCCAGAGGTGAATAGTGCTAGTATTTTTATAACTATGTTTTTTCAGATAATAACGCAACCCATCGCGGAAATCTTTTTCTCCTAAATATTCTGCGAGCATTCGTATGATGGAAGCACCTTTGGAATATGAAACTGCATCAAAAATTTCTCCGATTTCATCTGGGTGATGGACTTCGACTTCTATGGGATGAGTATT
This sequence comes from Candidatus Nomurabacteria bacterium, assembly GCA_943354905.1. Classification (GTDB taxonomy): domain Bacteria; phylum Patescibacteriota; class Minisyncoccia; order Phycocordibacterales; family UBA9973; genus UBA9973. Next base: position 26,048 of record CALRDL010000004.1, on the reverse strand, counting down.
TTTTAGAGAATCGAGCTGGAGAGCGACACCAAGGGTGTCTGTAGTAAACCTTTCCCATATATTCCATTTTGGAAATAATTTTTCTACAACTAAATATGGAATATAAGAAGCGAAGCCCTCATTGAGCCAGAGGTGTGTCCACCATTCCATAGTGACCAGGTTTCCAAACCATTGGTGGGCGAGTTCATGAGCTATGACTTCTACGATTAGTTCTTTAGAACTAAGTGAAGTATTTTTTTCATCTACTAATAATCCTACTTCTCGAAAAGTAATAGCTCCCCAATTTTCCATAGCTAGAGAAGAGAAGTCAGGTATTGCTATCATGTCGAGAGTGTCGAGAGGATAGGGGATGTCAAAATATTTTTCATAAAATTCTAAAACTTTTACCGTGACATCGAGAGCAAATTTGGCTTGATGTTTTTTGCCGGGAGTTGTGTAGACTCGTACTAGTACACCACGACTTGATTTTTTTTCTAAATATTCAAAATCTCCGACAATGAAGGCGAGGAGATAAGTCGACATTTTCGGTGTCGGGGCGAATTTAATTATTTCAAAACCACTCTCGTGTTCAGCGACAGAAACTGGCAAAGTATTTGAAATCGCTGTTTTACCTTTTGGAACTATAAGCGAGACGTAGAAGACGGCCTTATGGGCGGGTTCGTCAAAACATGGAAAAGCTCGACGAGCGTCGGTGGCTTCGAATTGAGTTGTAGCCATATGATGTTCTTTGCCATCTATTTGATATGAACTTTTATAAAATCCTCGCATTTTGTCGTTCAAAATTCCCTTGAAAGCAAGAGTTAGTTTTATTTTTTCTTTTGGTTTTGTTGCAGGAATATTTTTAGGAAAAGTAAAAGTAGCTGTCTCAGATTTTTCGTCGTAAGAAATTTTTGCAAATTGCGTCGAGGCAAGACCTAGTATACTAGGTATTGCCTAGACGGTGTCGATCTGTATTTCTTTGGAGTGCAGAGTCAAAACTTTGGTGGATTTTTTGATCGAGAGAGTTATGGTCTCAATGCCAGAAAAAGTAAAATTCTTTAGATCCGGTTTTAGTTCGATATCGTATTTTTCTGGAATAATATTATTTGAGAGACGTACACCCTTCTGATTTTTAGAATTTTTACTTTTCATGTAGAAATGTTAGCATAGAATAGTGGAAACCCAAAATAATCAGGCTTTTAATATAAGAACCGCTTCTTTTGAGGGGCCTTTCGGTTTACTACTCGATCTCATTGAAAAAAGGAAACTCTTTATCAATGACGTATCTTTGGCTGAAGTTACTGAAGACTATTTGAATTATATAAATCAGGCAGGCTTGCCTGCGCAGGCAGGGAATTTACACCCAAGTGAGATTTCTAGTTTTATATACGTAGCTTCGACTTTGATTTTAATTAAATCTAAATCCCTTTTACCAAATCTCGATATGACCCTCGAAGAAGAAGGAGATATAAAGAATCTAGAAGACCGATTGCGTCTATATGACATATATGCAAAACTTGGAATAAATGTAAAAAATAATTTTGGTAAAAATATAATATTTGCTCCTCTTGAACGAAAAAGTGATGTGTTGGTTTTCTTACCCGACGATCGAATAACCAAAGATTCAATGATGACTTTTGCTCGAGACGTGTTCGGAGCTATGCCAAAAAAAGTTATCATGCCGGAAGTAGAAGTAAGAAAAGTTATCAGTATTGAAGAAATGATCGATAAACTGACTGAGCGAGTTAGGAACGCTATGTCAATGAACTTCAAAGATCTTCATGGTAAGGTCTCAACCCGCGCCGAAAAAGTACTTGTCATTGTTGGATTTCTTGCTATGCTAGAGCTTGTCAGGCAGGGAATAATTCATGCGGTGCAAGAGGTAAGTACCGACGATATAATTTTACACAAAACAGAGGAAGAAAAAACTTTGGAAAATAATTTATGAACAATTTAGAAAATAAAATCGAAGTAATACTTTTCTTTAAGGGTGAACCAGTAACTCTAAAAAAGTTGGAAGAAATCTTGAAAGTTTCAAAAGAAGAAATTACTGAGGCTGTTTCTAATTTAAAAAATAATTTATCTGGCCGAGGAGTTGTCTTGATACAGAAAGAAGATCAAATTTCTATGGGTACAGCACCAGAATTTTCGATTTTGATAGAAAATTTACAAAAAGAAGAATTGAATAAAGATTTATCCAAAGCGAGTTTGGAGACTTTATCTATTGTTTTATATAAGTCTGGAGTGAGTCGGGCTGAGATAGATTATATTCGTGGAGTAAATTCTAGTTTTACTTTACGCGCGCTTTCGGTCCGAGGGTTAGTGGAAAAAACTAGCGATCCAAAAGATAGTAGAAAATATATCTATAAACCAACTTTAGAACTATTGTCTTTTATGGGGGTGAAGAGTATAGAGGAATTAATAGATTATGAAGAAGTAAAAAAAATGGTGGAAGTCGGAGCAAAAGAAATGACGAGCGAAATGGCCGATGAAAACACGAACGTACAATAATTTATTATTCTTTATTTTATTTATCATCGCCATTTCTGCGGGGTTATTTTTTGTTGGTAATATGAAACTGAATGAATATTCTAGGTTAGAAAAAGAACGAGAAGAAAGTATAAAAATTTCCCTTGAAAATTTACCAATTTTAGCTAAGGCAGTTTCTGTCTACAATATAAATAAGTATAAAAAAATATATGGGAAAAATGATGAGATGATATTTCCCATAGCCTCTCTGGCCAAGATTTTGACTGTCACTCAAAGTTTGAATACACATAAGGTTGACGAGATTATCTCTGTGTCACCAGAAGCTATCGATCAAGCTGGGGATTTTGGAATTTTTGCAAACGAAAAATGGAACATAGACGATATAGCGCGGTTTACACTGATCGCTTCGGCAAATGATGGAGCATATGCTTTGGCGGAAGGTGATGAAGATTTTGTAAATAAATTAAATATGAAAGCAAAAAAGATCGGTGCAGAGAATACTTTATTCATAAATTCGACTGGATTAGATCTAAGTCTTGAAGAAGCAGGCCTGCCTGCGCAGGCAGGTGCTTTTGGCACAGCATTCGACATAAATATTATGGCTATGTATGCACTGAAAGCTCGTCCGGAAGTATTTAGCGTGACGACGTTACCAGAAATAAATCTAACTTCCGTTTCTGGATTCGAACATAATTTTGAAAATACAAATATTTTAATCGGCAAGATTCCAAATCTTTTATTTTCTAAAACAGGGTACACAGAAATCGCGGGAGGCAATCTGGTGATTATTTTCAAGAATGAAAGAGGAGAAGAAATAGCTGTAACATTACTCGGCTCTACTTTCGAAGGACGATTTCAAGATATGGAAAAGATTGTGAATGTGTTGTATGATGTGTAGGTAAAAGGTAACTGTAGACGTCGATATTTATATAAATAGAAAAGAAAATGAGGTTGTAAAAAGTCTGAAAAAAGTTTGTGTGAGGTGTAAAGAAAGAAAGGAGAATGCATATGATTATTAACTTATGGAACATAAAATTCAAAACAAAATTTGCCAGAATTGTAAAGTTTTATTCAATATAACCCCTGACGATTTTGGGTTTTATGAGAAAATAAAAGTTCCTCCACCGACTTTTTGTCCTGAATGTCGGCTTCAGAGAAGGACAGCTTGGCGGAATGATTGGCATATGTTTAAAAAGAAAGATGCTTTAACAGGCGAGATGATATTCTCTTTATTTCCAGAAGAAAGTCCTGTGAAAATTTATGATCGGGATTATTGGTGGAGTGATGAGTGGGATTCTACAGCTTACGGCAAAGACTATGATTTTTCTCGGCCATTTTTTGAGCAGTATAAAGAGTTCTTAAATGAAGTTCCAATACCAGCTACGTCTATGAATTTTGTAGTGAATTGTAAATATTGCACCAATGCAAATAATATCAAAAATTGTTATTTTTCGAGAGGTGTAGCCTATACCGAAGACTCCGCTTACATTATTTGGGATCAAGCATCTCGAAATTGTCTGGATAGCCACATGACAAATACTTGCGAGCTTTCATATGGAAATGTAAATACTATAAATTGTTACAGAACATTTTTCTCTGTGGATTGCGACAGCTGTCATGAGATGATTCTGTGCAGAGATTGCGTTGGTTGCAATGATTGCATTGCTTCGTCGGGGCTTCGAAATAAATCATATTGTATTTTTAACGTCGAGTATAGTAAAGAGGACTATCAGAAAAAATTATCTGAATTAAATCTTAGTTCTTTTAAGAATTTTGAAAACTTAAAAAAAGAAGCATATGAACATTGGTTGAAATATCCACAAAAGTTTATGCGGAGCAGGCAGAATGTAGAAGTTTCTGGAGATTACATCTATGAATCCAAGAATGCTAAAAATTGTTACCGAGTCAGAAATACTGAAGATAGCAAGTTTGTGCAAAATATTTTGAGCGGTCCAGTCAAAGATTGCTATGATTATACAAACTGGGGAGACAATGCAGAGCTTGTATATGAATGCATGGTCGTCGGGGTCGGAGTTTCAAATGTAAAATTTTCTGCTCAGGTATTTAATGATGTTAAAAATATAACTTACTCTGTTTTTTGCCATAATTCTTCGGATTTGTTTGGTTGCGTTTCTCTTCGCAAAAAGAAGTATTGTATATTCAATAAACAATACACTAAAGAACAGTACGAAGAACTTCTACCAAAAATAATAAAGCACATGAGCGATATGCCGTACATTGAAAATGGAATTGTGTATAAATATGGCGAATACTTTCCAGCTTCTCTCTCGCATTTTCCTTATCAGATAACCCAAGCTCAAGAATTTTTCCCTCTTAAAGAAAAAGAAGCAAAAGAAAGAGGCTTTCTTTGGTATGAGACAGCAAAGCAAGGTTATAAAATTAGTTTGCACAATAAAAATATAGCGGATGATATAAAAGACATAGATAAAAATATTTTAAATGAAGTTATTGAGTGTGCGCACTTTGGATCCTGCGAGCAAGAATGCACTGGTGCATTTCGTATTATTAAAACAGAATTAGAATTTTTACAAAGAATGGGTATTCCGCTTCCACGTTTATGTCCAAATTGCCGACATTACGAAAGGCTGACTCTTAGAAACTTACCTAATTTATACAATCGAATTTGTCCGTGCGACAAACAAAATCATTTCCATGGGCAAGCGGAGTGTAAAGTAGAATTCGAGACCAGCTACGCTCCCGAAAGACCAGAGATCGTGTATTGTGAGAAGTGTTATCAACAGGAGGTGTACTAATTAACTGTAGACGTTGGACGTCTATAAACAACTTGATTTATTTATAGCTACTGATATATAATGAAACTATGTTAGAAGATAAAGATATAGACAAATTAATAGCTGTTTTGTCCACCAAGAAAGATTTGGAGGAGATGGCAGAAAATAACCTAAAAATCTTTGCCACAAAAAAAGACTTAGAGGAGATGGCCGATAATAGCCTGAAAATTTTTGCTACCAAGAAAGATGTCCAAGAGCTAAAAAGCGACATCGCTGATTCTAAGGAATTATTACAGAGTCTTATCGTGTCTGTTGATAAAATGGCAACTTCTATTGAAATTATGACGGCAGAGTACAAAAATTAAAACTTCTGATTTTTTATGCTATAATCCAAACATGTATTTGGATTTAGTTAAAATATTTTTACCGACGGCTGTGGCCTTTTTTTTGGGTATTTTTTTGACCCCGATTGCTACTCACTTTTTTTATAAATATAAAATGTGGAAGAAGTATTCCAGAAATGAAAATGTTACAGCTACTGATTTTTCTAAAATCCACAACGAAACTGAAGAATTAAAAACTCCTCGTGTTGGGGGGATATTGATTTGGATTTCTGTTCTACTTACTACTTTTATTTTTTCTATAGGTATGGAGAAATTAAACTTTTTGAGTCGAAATCAGACTCTCATCCCACTTTTTACTCTTATTGTCGGTTCTATTATTGGACTTTTCGATGATCTGGTGCAAATATATGGGACAGGCAAGATAGCTCAGGATGACAAGTCTTGGCGTTTGTGGAAAATTTTCTTGATAATGATATTTTCTTTTTCAATCGGTATCTGGTTTTATTTTAAACTCGGCATGACAGGTATCCATATTCCTTTCGGTGGAGAATTATTTTTAGGAATTTTGATTATTCCATTTTTTATCATTGTGGCTCTGGCAACTTTTTCTGGAGGAGTTATCGACGGTATAGACGGACTCTCGGGTGGAGTTCTCGCGTCTATTTTCGGAGCATATTCAGCTATAGCTTATGCTAATAACCAAGTTGACCTAGCTGCTTTTTCGGGAGTTTTGACTGGAGCAACTTTAGCCTTTCTTTGGTTCAATGTTCCTCCAGCAAGGTTTTATATGGGAGAGACTGGGATAATGGGCTTGACTATAACCATAGTGACTTTAGCTTTTTTGACTGATTCGGTTCTTATTTTGCCTATCATTGCTATACCACTTGTTATCACATCAGGCTCAGTTATTTTGCAAACGATTTCTAAAAAATTTAGGGGAGGGAAGAGGATATTTAGATTAGCTCCGATTCATCATCATTTTGAAGCTATTGGTTGGCCAGCTTATAAAGTGACTATGCGTTTTTGGATCCTTTCAGTAATATTTTCAATTATTGGAATAATTTTGGCGATTATTAGTCGTTAACGGTATGAAAGAAAAAAAAGTAGATAGATTTTTTCTAATAATTCTCGGACTTCTTGTAACTATAGGAGTATTTATTTTTATCTCGGCGTCTTTGGGAGTCTTAGTAAAGAATGAAAATACTTTTTATTCCGTGATTTTTAATCAGCTAGTGCTCGGTCTTGGGATGGGTATCCTTGGTATGTATGTTTGTTTGAAAGTGGATTATAAATTTTGGCGCAAATATGCATTTCTCCTTTTTCTAGGATCTATATTATTGACCGCTTGCGTGTTTATCCCATATTTTGGTTGGAGTCATGGCGGAGCTACAAGATGGCTAAAGATCGGGCCGATTTCTTTTCAACCAGTAGAAATATTAAAATTTAGTTTCATTATTTATTTTGCAGCTTGGCTTTCTTGGGCCAAAACTCGAGTGCAAGATTTTAAATTCGGTATTTTGCCTCTTGGAATAATGCTGACGATTATAGCTCTTGTGCTTTTTAAGCAACCAGACATAAAGAGCTTTATCTTAATCACTGTGACTGGAATATCTATGCTTTTTATTTCTGGAGTACCTATGAGGTATATTTTAGGCATTGGAACTCTGAGTGTATTTGTACTTGGGAGTTTAGTTTTCATTACTCCATATCTTCAAGCTCGAGTAAAAACTTTTATTAATCCTGCTAACGATCCACAAGGTTCTTCGTGGCAAATCCAACAATCACTAATTGCTTTCGGGTCCGGAGGAATATTTGGGCGAGGATATGGCCAAAGTATTCAAAAATTTACCTATTTACCAGAACCGCAAGGGGACTCAATATTTGCAGTTTTAGGAGAAGAACTCGGTTTTGTGGGAACATCTTCGGTGATATTTTTATATTTACTTTTTGCTTTACGTGGATTTCGGATTGCTAATAATTCACCAGATCTTTTCAGTAGACTTTTGGTCTCGGGAATTGTTATACTGATTACGTTTCAGTCTTTGATGCACATAGCATCAATCATCGGAGTTTTCCCTTTGACTGGTGTGCCACTTCCTTTTATGAGTCATGGAGGGACTTCGCTTATGATATATCTGACTATGATAGGCATAGTGCTTCAGGTTTCAAAATTTACCAGTAAAGTTAAAAAATCATGAAAATAGTATTCACGGGCGGTGGAACAGGCGGACATTTTTATCCGATCATTGCTGTCGTCCAAAAAGTAAATCAAATAATAGATAAAGAAAATATTTTAGGAGTAAAGCTTTATTATATTTCTGATAGTCCTTATGACAAGGAAATGCTTTTTGAAAATGGACTTTTGTATGAAGAAGTAATCTCTGGTAAAATGCGAACTTATTTTTCGTTTTTTAATTTTTTGGATATTTTTAAGATTTTTTTTGGTAGTATTAACGCTGTTTTTAAAATGTTCTCGATTTATCCGGATGTGGTTTTTGGAAAAGGAGGACATGCATCTTTCCCCACAATATTTGCGGCGAGAGTTTTAGGAATTCCTGTTATTATTCACGAATCTGATTCTACTCCAGGACGAGTGAATCTTTGGGCGGGGCGTTTTGCGAAAAAGATTGCTGTGTCTTTTTTGAATGCGACGGAGTTTTTTCCAAAAGAAAAAGTCGCTTGGACTGGTCAACCAGTTCGAAAAGAAATAGAAGAAAAAGCTGGAAAAATAGAAGCTCTGAAATATTTTAAATTAGAAAGTGAACTTCCTGTTATTTTAATCTTGGGTGGTTCTCAGGGAGCTGAACTCATCAATAATACCGTGCTCGATGCTTTACCGAGACTTGTCCAAAGTTATCAGATCATTCACCAGACTGGCGTCCAAAATTATCAAATGGTAAAAAAACAAGCTGAAGTAGTACTAGGAGATAGTTCGTATAAGAGTAGATATATATCTATGGCTTTTTTAAATCCACTAGCTATGAAAATGGCGGCAGGTGTTTCAGATATTATCATCTCTAGGCCTGGATCAATGATTTTTGAAATTGCAGCTTGGGGTACACCTTCTATTTTAATCCCAATTACAAATACACACTTAGATCATCAAAAAAAGAATGCTTTCAGTTACGCTCGAGTCGGAGCTTGTAGTGTTATTGAAGAAGCTAATATGACTGCAAATATTTTGAGTGGAGAAGTAGATAGAATTTTAGGAGATACTAAAGAATATGAAATGATGGCAAAGTCCGCCAAAAATTTCTTTAAACCCGATGCATCTATGAAAATAGCTCGGGCTCTAGTAGACGAGGCTTTGAAGCATGAGAAATAAAATATGAATAAAATTACTTTTAATAATCAGCCCAAATTATCCAAACATGAAATAGATAGTAAATTTAACGAAAGAAAAAGAAATTTAATTCCTCAAGTTGAAAATTTTATTTCGAATCACCCTAGATTTAAGGAACAAGAAGTTGATATAACTTTTTCTCATAAAGGTGTATCCTCATTGGTTTGTATAATTGAAACATCCACAGAAAAACTAGTTTTGAAAATTCGATTGAGTATAGCCAATAACGCTTTTGGTGAAGGACAGTTTCTAAAAATTTGGGAAGCATCAGGAATAAAAGTGCCTCATGTATTTGAAGAAGGCGTTTTGAACGGACATTCTTATGCACTTATGGAATACATAAATGCGCCAATTTTAGCAGATACTTATAGTAATGAAGAATTACTTGGAAAAAGAATATATTTGCCACAAATCCGATCACTGTTTTTGACCCCAATCCTAGGTTTAATAATAGATATATAGATTTAGGGCGTAGTCTTTTCTCAATTATATTTAGCAAAGGATCAAAAGAAGTCCAAGAACAAATTATTGAAGGATATTTTGGAGGTGAACCTTGTAATAAAAGAGTTTTACATGCGGCTATTATTTTAAGCACTTGCATTAAATTAAAATATGCATTTGAAACTAAAAAATTAAAAGAAATAGAAAATATTAAAGAGTATCTTATTAAAAATAAGCATTTATTGGATTAGTATTTAAAAAAGTTTCAGAGCATTGTATTTATATGTTATAATCAAGAAATGTCAGAAAAAAAGGTTGTAACTAGATTTGCCCCGAGTCCTACAGGTTTTCCTCATTTGGGTACGGCGATGTATGCCTTACTTAACTATATTTATGCTCGTCAAAACGATGGTGAGGTTATTATGCGTTCAGAAGATACGGATCCTGTGCGTTCAAAGAAAGAATATGAAGAAGCTATCAAGGAAGGATTAGCATGGATAGGGATAAAATCAGATACTTTTTATCGCCAATCAGAAAGAACAGATATTTATAAAAGATATATCGCTAAGATGGTTGAGGAAAAAACAGCTTATATTTCTAGAGAAACAAATGAGGAGGGTGTTACAAGAGATGTGGTTCGTTTTAAAAATCCAAATAAAGTTATAACTTTTCATGATATGGCTCGAGGAGATATATCTGTCGACACGACAGACCTGAAAGATTTCGTTATTGCCCGAGATCTCGAATCTCCGCTTTATCATCTCACAGCTGTAGTGGATGATTATGAGATGGGCGTCACTCATATTATCAGAGGAGAAGATGGATTGGCAAATACTCCACGGCAAATTTTAATACAAGAAGCGATCGGAGCAGAGAGACCAATCTATGCTCATTATCCGTTTGTCCTCATGTCTAATCGACAAAAAATGGGTAAAAGAAATGGTGCTATAAGTTTGCAAGATTATATCAAACAAGGGTATCTTCCCGAAGCTATTGTAAACTTTATTATATTGCTAGTTTGGCATCCAAAAAATGATCGAGAACTTTTCACACTTACCGATCTTATCGCCGAATTTGAATTAGAGAGAATTGGAAAAAGTGGAGCGATTTTAGATGAAAAGAAACTTGATTGGCTGAATAGAGAATATTTAAAGAAACTTCCACCAGAAGAAATCGAAAAAAATATTTTAGAATGGTTGCCCAAAGAACCTTTGAATATGAAAGATCCGAGACTCGTGCCGATGATTTTCGAGCGGATTTCCAAATGGAGCGATGTAACCACGATGGCTATCGCAGGGGAGTTTGACTTCTTTTTCAAAGCTCCAAAAATTGAAAAAACAAAATTGATATACAAAGATACTATACCAGAAAAAATAAAAGAAAATATAAATCTAGCCATAGAAACTCTACAAAAAATCGATGAGAATAATTTTATTTTGGAAAATATTAAAAATAATTTAATGTTTATTGCTGACAATTTGCCTAGTAGGGGAGAGGGCAGAGGTTCTTTTTTGCATCCGATTCGCTATGCCCTATCTGGAAGAGATAAATCTCCAGATCCTTTCACCATAGCCGGAATATTAGGAAAAAATGAAACAATTTCAAGATTACAAAAAGCAGTTGAAATGGAATGAAATTCTAATTTTTTTACTCAAAAGATTTTTTATAATTTTGGTTTTAATGCCAATGTTTTTTTCTTATGCACAAACAGTAAATGAAATAAGAGAGAAAATAAATCAAAAAGATACAGATATAGAAAAATTGGAAATCGAGATCAGAGTGTATCAAACTCAACTTGAAAGTCTTGGTAAGGAAAAAAATTCTTTGAATAATACTATTAAAGAATTAGACCTAACTAAGAAAAAATTACAGACAGATATATTCATCACTCAAAAAAAGATAGACAAGACGAATCTTGCCATAGGAAATTTAAGTTCGGATATTTCTAACAAAGAAAATGTGATAGATACCTATATTGAATCCATCAAACTCGAATTTAGAAAAACGAATGAATTTGAACAAATTACCATAGTAGAAACCATTTTATCTAATAATGATTTCTCGGTTATTTGGAATGAGATAGACAATATAATAACTCTACGCGAGAAGATGCGTGAAAATATAATTAGACTCAAGCAGGTAAAAGGACAACTAGAGGACACTCGAGATACTACTATTATTGCACAAAATGAATTACTTGCTTTGAAATCAAAACTTTCTGATCAGCAAAAAATAAGTATACAGAATGCAAATGAAAAAAGTAAATTACTTCAACAAACAAAAAATAGTGAAGCGAGTTATCAAAAATTAGTAAAAGAACAATTAGCTAAGAAATTAATTTTTGAAAAAGAATTGTATCAACTTGAATCAGAATTGCAATTCATTCTCGATCCGTCTGAGCTTCCTAGCGCGGGAGTACTCAGCTGGCCACTTGATAAAGTTTTTGTGACCCAAGAATTTGGAGCAAAAACTGGACCTCACAGAACTTATGTGAGTGGTCATGGTGGGACTGATTTTCGTGCCAGAACTCCATTACCGGTCAAATCTATGGCCGATGGAATAGTCAAAGGTATCGGAGATACTGATGTTATTTGTTCTGGTGTATCTTTTGGTAAATGGGTTTTTATTGAATACGGCAATGGTCTTTCTAGTACGTTTGCGCATTTATCACTTATAAAGGTTTCTGAAGGTAAAAAAGTACAAAGAGGGGAAGTGGTTGGTTATACTGGAGGCACAGGAAGGGTGACAGGACCTCATCTTCATGTATCACTATATGCTTCGACTGCTGCAAATGTCTCCACAGTGCCGAGCATCTCTTGCCCTGGCAAAATTTTAAAACAACCTGTTGCAGCTATCAATGCTTATCTCGATCCAATGTATTATTTACCTAAATATATACCTTTGCTTTAGTTTGAGATTAGAATATGTTATGATATTAATATGATGATAAATAAAAATAAAAAAGAAGCTGGTTTTATAAAATTAATCATACTTGTCGTTGTTGCTTTGCTATTGATGCGATATTTTGGTATCACTATCTCTGGAACTCTAGAATATTTTAATTTGACTTGGGCAGACATCCTCGGCTACATCAAAGTCGCCTTAGATTGGCTCAAGGAGCTCTTTAATAGCGTGAAGTAGTCGTTCTATTGGCCAACACTGTACAATTTATTGACTATACAATGTCTTTTGTATATAATATGAGTGTTAGAGATATTATACTCAGTTTAATATGACCAATAATAATCATAAAAATGCACTCACCTACCATGATGACTTCCTGCTTTTTGTTCGTGCCAATAATTATTCAAAAGAAACTTTATACAACTATGAACGTGACTTGGAGACCTTTGCTTTTTTTCTTACTTATGAGATGAATAATTTCTCTTTTGAGAATATTAGTAAGAAAACCATAGAACAATATAAAGCTTATCTTAACTCCAATGATCGCAGAACTGCATCTGGTAAAAAAGCTGAGAAAGATTTATCAAGTGGCTCGATAAATCGAACCTTAACATCCTTGAGGCGTTATCTGACATATCTTATCGATATGGACTATCCTGTTCCAGTTCCACCCGAATCAATTAAATTATTACGAATGGGAAAAAAACATCCTCAAGTTTCAGAACTCGAAGAGCTCAAGAAGTTAATTGAATCCCCTACTCAATTTGAAAAAAATCAGATGATCGCACTTAGAAATCGTGCGATTCTCGAGACATTGTTCGCATCGGGAATGCGTATTTCAGAATTGATTAATTTAAAAAAAATCCAACTAGATAAATCAGGGAAAATTTTTATTGAAGGTAAAGGAAGGAAACAGCGTTTTATTTATCTTACTGAAAGAGCAAAACGTCACATTGAGAATTACTTAAAGAAAAGAGCTGACGACTTTCCATATCTTTTTATTCCTGATCGTGGACGTAATGCCTCAAATAAAAATAAACATATTTCGGCAAACTATTTACAAATGAAAATAAAACAATACAGAGAACTTTTGGGTATCAATATTCCGACCAGTGCTCATTCCTTAAGACATGGATTTGCGACTTATTTAGCTGAACAAGGGGCGAATCCTGCTGCCATTCAGATCCTTCTAGGTCACGAATCACTTGATACCACTTCTCGATACGTACACGCCTCGGACAAGTTTGCAGAATCTACTCATAAAAAGTTTCATCCACTAAAAAAATAAAACGCTTACATTTTCGTAAAATTTATCTACACGAACTTGATAATATATATCCAGCATTTTCGGCCTCAGTACTGGTATTAAAATAAATTCTGTTTTCTTGGTTTATGTTTTGACCTCCGGAACATCCTACGGGATAATATTTACTTCCCCTATTTGAAGCAAAAAAGTTTTTACTAGAAGAAATCGCATTTGATTTTGAAGTTTGATTTTTTTCAGAAGAATTTATTCCAGAAATAATATTTGCCTCCATATAGACATCTTTCTTTGGATATTCTATCTTTACACCAGAACTTTGTTTGCCTCTAGAAAGTCGACCAAGTTCAAAAGAAGCTAGACCTACTAAAATCACTATAATAATGATCAAAACATCTTTCCCCTTTTCACTTTCTATAAATAGCTTGATTTTTCCCATAGAATTTTGTATACTATATATTATATAAGTAAATAGATCGTAAAGCGAGTTTTTTTATCAATCGTTTTTCTCAAGAGAATCAATCATATGGCACATAGGAAAGCTGGCGGAACCGCCAAAAACTTAAGAGATTCGAACCCAAAATACCTAGGTATTAAGCTTACTCATGGTCAAGGAGCAGAATCAGGATCTATAATAGTCCGTCAACGCGGTACAGCCATTATGGCAGGCATAAACGTCGGTTTAGGCAAAGATCATACTCTTTTCGCCCTCAAGCCCGGTACAGTCAAATTTGGCTCAAAACGCAAGATCTCCTTCAATGGAAAAACAGTAGTTAGGAAGATAGTAAATGTAATATAAAAAACTCTCATCTGAGAGTTTTTTATATTTTTTCTACCACCAGCCTAAACGAAGATTTTTTGCCTTGGATCTCGATCGGAATATCAAACTCCCCTATTTCTTTGATGGGTTTTAGCAGTTTTATTGCACCTTCTTCTATAGTTGCTCTATATTCTATTTGCATTGCAAGGGCAATATCGCGTGCGCGAATCCCAGAAAATAAATGTCCTTTATCGTCAGTTTTGCCTTTCATATGAAGAGTTTTATTTTTTATTTCCTCTAGATTTTTCAAAAGTAAATCTTCTTGTATTTCTCTTTCTATAATTATTTCTTTTTGTTTTAATTCTATTTCAGTTACGATTTTAGTGGTAGCTATTTCCGCCAATCTTCTTGGTATTAAGAAATTTATGGCGTAGCCATCTGACACATCTTTGATGTCGTATTTCTTCCCTACTTTTGGTACGTCTTTTAAAAATATTACTTTCATCTTATTTTTATTTCCAATTTAATAATAAATCCACAGCTTTTTCTAATTGTAAATCTTTCTTTTCCTCGATATCTTTTCTAGTTAGTTTTACTTCATAATCAGGAGTTAGACCTTTTTCAGAAATAGAATTCCCATTTGGAGTAAGCCATTTGGCTACAGTTATTTTCAAGCGAGTGTCGTCAGTAACTTTGATTAATTCTTGGACAGAACCTTTACCAAAGCTCTTGTCTCCGACTAATTTTGCTACGCCATGATCTTGTAATGCGCCGGCAACTATCTCTGAAGCAGAAGCTGAGCCACCATCTATTAAAATAACTAATTTTAATTTCCTTTTAAAGACATCATAGCCCTTGCTTCGGAAAATCTCAGGATTTTTATTTTTTCCATAATCTTCAGTGACTACTATCTTCCCTGAAGGTAAGAACCAGCTGGCTATATCAACAGAAGCATGTAAATATCCACCCGGATTACCTCTCAGGTCTAAGATCAATTTATCTGTTCTGGCTTTTGAAAATTCTATCAAGGCGTTACGAAATAAAGTCAGAGAATTTGCAGAGAAGCTATAGAGTTTTATAACAAATATGCCGTCATTTCGAATTTCTGTATCTAAAGTTGGAATATTTATGGTGTCTCTAATTATGGGTATATCTTTAGGTTCTTTGTCCCCTTCTCTTAGAATAGTCAAAGTAATCAACGTACCCTTTTCTCCGCGAATTAACTTTATAGCTTGGTCAATACTTACATCTGAAGTATTTTTCTTGTCGATTTGCAAAATCTTGTCACCAGATTTTAGGCCGGCCCTGTAAGCAGGAGTATTTTTGAGTGGTGCTATGACAGTCATAACCTTATCTTTGATTCCGACTTCTATACCGATACCTGAGAAATTGCCAGAAATTTGTTCCTCGAATTCTTTTGCTTCTTCTGGGCTGAAGAAAACACTATATGGATCTTCGAGTGATCCTACCAGCCCAGAGATAGCCCCATAGATTTTTTCTTGATCAGTAGTCTTTATAGCTTCCGGATATTTTTCATTTATACTATTCCAAACTTCCCAAAATGGAGCAAAATCAGCGACAGTAGCCACAGTGACTTCTTTATTGGTTAAGGAAACTTTTTCTAGCTCTGTTCTGTTGTCTCTATTCAAATACATACCAGAAAAGAAAGCCAAAACAACCAATAGCATCACAGTGAGAATATTTCCTGCCTGCGCAGGCAGGCCTGTTTTTGAAAATTTTTGCATGATGAAATTTATTATTCTATTTCTTCTTCCTTACTTTCTTCAAAAATATTATTTTCAGAAAAATTCTCAAAGATCTCCTCTTTATTCTTATTGTTTAATGATTCACGATAAAGAAGATAACTGAGTACAATCAGACATACACCAGAGATGGTCATTATAATATCTTTCCAAGAATAAGGAAATCCAAGGTACGGCAAGATTGCCACCCAGAGACCCAAAAATAAAAGTATTCGTACTTTACGCATACATACAGTATACCGCAGAAATGGGTTAATATGCAATACTATCGATATCGTGGTATTATGTGTAGACATTTTATTTGGATTTTAATAAAATTTTCATGGAGGAGTTTAACAAAACTATCGAAAAAGAATTATCGGCTGGAAATAATCTTTCGATTATTAATTTGATTGACCATCTTTTACGATATGCTTCGCTTATACACGCTTCGGATATTCATATCGATCCTCAAGACAAGATAGTCAGGGTCAGGTTTCGAATCGATGGAGTGCTCGAAGATGCCCATTCCCTACCAAAAGAAATTCACGGGGAAATAATTTCACGCATAAAAGTTTTATCTCAACTTCGCACCGATGAACACAATGCCGCCCAAGACGGACGTTTTCGAAGTATTATTTCTGATTCTGAAAATAATACGAGTAGTGTCGACGTGCGTGTATCTATCGTGCCTACTTATCATGGAGAGAATGCTGTCTTGCGTCTACTTTCTGATAACTCAGAAAATTTTACATTAAATGCACTTGGTTTTACTGGAACTGATCAAAAGAAGATTTTGAACGCTATAAGAAAACCTTCTGGAATGATATTAGTAACAGGACCAACTGGTTCAGGAAAAACTACCACGCTCTATACTCTCATTAAAATTTTAAATTCAAAAGATATATCTATAATTACGATAGAAGATCCTATTGAATATGCGGTAGAAAATGTGGAACAAATACAAGTCAACCCTCGGACTGGACTTACCTTTGCCAATGGACTTCGTTCTATACTTCGCCAAGACCCGAATATTATTATGGTTGGAGAAATTCGAGACACAGAAACAGCAAGTATAGCCGTGAATATAGCTTTGACCGGACACCTTTTACTTTCTACTCTCCATACCAATGATGTTTCCACCACACTACCTAGACTTCTGGATATGAAGATCGAGCCATTTCTTGTAGCCTCCACTGTGTCGATCGCCATCGGGCAACGTTTGGTGCGTAAGATTTGTAATGAATGCAAAGAAGAAAAAGTAATCACTGAAGAAGAACACAAGAGATTACTCGAAACAATATCTGATACAATACTTTTAGAAAATCGAAATTATTTTAAAGGTAGAGGTTGTGAATCTTGTAATGGCACGGGATATAAAGGGAGGTTGGTTATCGCTGAAGTCTTGGTGGCGGATGAAGAGATACGCACCGCTATTTTATCTAAAGCATCATCGAGTGAGATAAAAAAAATTGCAATGAAAAATGGTATGGTGACTATGCTTCAGGATGGTTTCAAAAAAGTAATCTTAGGTTTAACTACAATAGAAGAAGTTTTGAGAGTTACCCATGAATAAATATTGAATAAATATATTATTTTTTTTAAATTTAAAGAGAAAGTCAAAAATATCGGGAAAATAAATTTAAGCAATATCTCAAACATCAGCCTTTTTTCTTATTCTAAGTTTTCTATTAAAAAGCAAACATTTTTTGCAAAAAGACTTTCTTTTTTAATCAAAGCTGGTGTGCCCATGCTGGAAAGTATTCATGTTCTCATAAAACAAACAAAATCTAAATCAGAAATTAAAGTTTTAAATAAAGTGACTTCCGATATAGCAAATGGTCAATCTTTGGCTACTAGTCTCAGTCGTTTCAAGGGAGTATTTGGTAATTTCGCTATAAATATTATAAAAGCTGGAGAGTCGAGCGGAACATTGATGCAAAATTTGAATTACCTAGCTGATGAATTAAATAAAAAAGAAATTTTGCGAAAAAAAATAATGAGTGCCTTGCTCTACCCTATCATTATAACTATAGCAACTTTCGGAATCACTGGACTTTTGATCGTCTATATTTTCCCTAAAATACTTCCAATATTTAAAAGTCTAAATGCGCAATTGCCACTGTCTACTAAGATCCTGATTTTTTTAAGCGAGGTAATTAGAGATTACGGAATTCATATTTTCTTTGGGTTTCTCATATTAACAATCATTGTCTATGTGTTAAATAAAAAAATCCCAAGAGTTAGATTAACTTTTCATAAATTGATTCTGAGATTGCCTTTCATTGGAAATGTGGTAAGACATTATAACCTTACGAATACTACTAGAACCTTAGGTCTATTGCTTGAGAGTGGTATATCTTTAAATGAATCCCTAGCTATAACCATAGATACTACTGAGAATTTACAATATAAAAAAGCTTTCGAAGATATTTCTAATGGGGTTATGAAAGGTAAGACTATATCCGATAGCATATCTAGAAAATCGATTGTATTTCCGGATATGTTGGAGCAGATGATAGCCATAGGAGAAAAAAGTGGCAACTTATCAAATACACTCATTTATCTTTCTGAATATTACGAAAATGAATTTGATGATTTAACTAAAAATCTCTCTAGTTCTATCGAGCCCTTGCTTATGATAATAATGGGACTTCTGGTCGGCTTTGTGGCTATATCTATCATCACTCCAATATATGGAATCACTCAACATTTGCAACAAAGATAAAGGATTTACCTTGATCGAAATAATAATCGTGGTGGGGATAATAGGAATGGTCATAAGTTTTGGTACTCTCACAGATCTGAATTTTTTTAAGGGGGATATATTCAGATCTGAACAAACAAAAATTGTTTCTATTTTAGAAAAAGCTCGCAGTCGAGCTATGGCTAATATGTTTCAAGTGAATCATGGGGTTTGCTATGATTCTACTTTAAATAATTACATTATTTTTAGAGGTAATACTTGCAACCCAACAGCATCTACTAGCGAAATTATTCCTGCTGAATTAAATATTGCTACAGTATCAGTTTTTACAACTTCATTTCCCACTGTTATTTTTAAACAACTTACTGGTAATCTAACACCAGAACTCAGTCCTGCGACTAATGAAATAATTATAAATATCCAAGATGGAATTAAAACAGCTAATATAAAAATAAACAATGCAGGCAGAATTAATTGGTAAAAGATTAAATAGACTTGTCCCGTTAGAAGTAGATCCTAAAATACGACCGCGAGTTCTTATGGGAGGTATAGCCACACTCGAAATACTGATAGCTTTTACTATATTTATTTTGTGTATTTCTGCTGTTATTATAGTTAATTTTGGTAATCAATCTATTGCCATAGATTCACAGATAAAGAACGAAGCCATCACCAAGGCACAAGAAATGTTGGAAAAAGCTCGAGCTGATTCGCGGTTTGATTTTAATTTAGTTAATTCATCTACCACCACCGAGACAAATAACTCTTTAGTGTTCATAAAAAATTTAAATGTAGTGACTTCGGACACAGATCCTACTCTAGATCTATGGACTAAAAGAGTGACTAGCAAAGTTACTTGGCAAACAGCTGGAAGAACTTTAGATACAATATTTAGCACTCTCTTAACAAATAAAGAAGCAGTCAGTGGCGGAGATACTTGTAGTTCTGTTTTGACTGGAGATTGGACCAATCCAGAGATCACTTCTTATGAATTTGGTAAAGATGTATTAAATGATACTTCGAGTGATTTTCCAATAAAAGCAATACAAACTTTTGATCAGAAAATGTATATTGCTGTTAATAATGTTGCTGGAAATAATGATGAAACTTTTTTTATTTTAG
This sequence comes from Candidatus Nomurabacteria bacterium, assembly GCA_943354905.1. GTDB lineage: Bacteria > Patescibacteriota > Minisyncoccia > Phycocordibacterales > UBA9973 > UBA9973. The sequence goes on along the minus strand of CALRDL010000004.1, from coordinate 6,202 downwards.
ATATTACAGATCCGATATTAACTCTAAGTGATGTCTTGGGTAAGCTCGACAATAGTCCAGGCACTATAAGTGAAGGTATAAATGCTTTAGCTGTAGATGGTAAACAATATGTCTATGTGGCTAATGCTTACGATAGTTCTCCTAGTACTTGTGTTGAAAATCATAATTGCGCTCAATTACAAGTGATTGATGTTAGTAATCCAAACAACCCTTTTATCGCTAGGAATTTTAAAATTTCTAGTTTTACAAGTGGAAATAAATTAGTAAACGGAAATAGTTTATTCTACAAAGACGGGATAGTTTATTTAGGTTTAGCAAATGCAACTAACGGTAAAGAATTTTTCATCATAGATGTTGGTGGTAGTGGTGTTGGAACCCCCACTAATCCAGTTATTTTATCAAATATTGAAATAGGAAATGGAATTAATAGTATTTTTGTAAGAAATAATTATGCTTACATTATTTCACCAAATACCCAAGAACTAAAGATTTTTAATATTACAGATTTATCAAATCCAAGCCCAGCTGGTAATTTTAATGCGTCTTCTGGCTCTGGAAACGGAAAAAGTATTATTTTGGTTGGAAATAAACTATACCTCGGAAAAACTGTACCCAATGCGGGAAACGACTTTCATATTTTAAATAATTCAAATCCAAATATTATTTTACCAGAAATAGGAGGTATAAATTCATCAAGTAGTATTAATGGAATTATAATTAAAGACTTTTTAACTTTTTTTATCACTTCGAATGGTCAATTCCAAACATGGAATATTAGTAATCCAAATAACATCAGTCAGTATGCAACTCCTCTCATTCTTCCTCCTGGAAGTGGGGTTGGACTTCAAGGGACAGCTACTGATTGTGAAAAAAATTATATATATGTTGGATCAAAAAACTCTGACAATAAAGGTTACATATCAGTAATTACATCAAATTAATATGAAAAAAGGCTTTACTCTAGTAGAAGTTATAATATACATCGCTCTATTCTCCACCTTAATAGGAGGTTCTTTTATTACCGCCTACCAACTTTTCGATGGATCAAATAAATTAAATGTAAAAAATACCACCCAAGATGAAGGACTTTTTATTATGAGAAAATTAGGATGGGCACTTTCAAATGTGAATCCTACTGCCAGTATCACACCTTCTTCTGTATCTTCCCCCACTCTCACAGCTACAAAATATGATGGCAATCAAATAAATATTAAACTCACTGGAACAAAAATAGAAATGAAAGAAAGCTTAGGACCAAATGTTTTTCTTCCTTTAAATACAGATAATGTTATGGTAAAAACTTCTAGTTTAAATTTCCAATACATATCTCCTTTTGGTTCAGGACCATTTGGGATAACTGCATCTTTTATTATTACTAAAGATGGAGTCGACTTTCCTTTTAGTATTACTAAATACATACGCAAATGATCAATCTTAAAAATAAAAATTTAGGTTTTATTGCTCTGATCTCGGTGATTTTAATCTCAGTAATTTTATTATTAGTGGTTACTTCTACCAGTTTTGATGGTTTCTATAGCCGATTTAATATTTTTGATTATGAAATGAAGGAACGAAGTTCCGCTATTGCTGAATCTTGCGCGGATATAGTCTTATTGAAAATAATAAATGATGTTACTTATATCGGAGGAGGTTCTCCTGTTATAGTTTCTGGAACCGATACTTGTGTGATTGATACCACGAGTGCGACTACTCCAAACAGGACTTTTGTTTTACATGCGATCTATAACAATTCTTATACAAATTTACAAATAATCGTAGCTGTGTCTTCGGCATCTATTATAAAATGGGAAGAAATTTAAACATTTTCTACAGTGACCTTTTTAATCTTTACAAAATTTATTTTATGCAGTATTATTTTTAATATATTAGAAATAAGTTGAATACAATGTTTTATTATAAAAAAATAAAAAATTTTAGAAATGTAAGTAAAAATAAAGGTTTCACTCTTATTGAAATCTTGGTGGTTATAGGTATCATTGCAGTTTTAGCCGGAATTGTGATAATTGCTATCAACCCAGCACGTCAGTTTGCTCAGGCTCGTAATACTCAACGAGAATCTAATGTAAGTACAATTTTGAATGCTATTGGACAACATCTTGTAGATAATAAAGGGTTACCTCTTGATGCGACAAACTGTTCTGGTATAAACAATATTCCAAACAGCACTGTAAAAAACATTGGAACAACAGCAACAAATGTTAACCTCTCTTGTCTTGTACCTACTTATATACCTTCTACTCTTCCAATGGACCCTAGTAATGGCACAGCAGTAGATACTAAATATACTATAGAATATAGTTTAAGCCGATATACAGTGTGTGCGCCAAATCATCTTGAAGCAGCTATTTCTGGTAGTGCCTCATATTGTTTAACTCGCTAAAAAATATTCCGGAGTATTCCAATACATCCAATCCAAGAGTTGTCGCATGACACTGGCTGCGTTTACTGTACCATTCGAAGGTCCAGATTCCATCATTATAGTAAAAGCATATTTCGGATTTTCATAAGGGAAAAATCCTATAACCCAAGAATTTACTCTATCTTTAGCTACTCCTATTTGCGCCGTCCCAGTTTTTGCTGCCACTTCTACATAAGGTACATTTAAAAGAGTAGCAGTGCCATAAGTTACAGTCCCCCGCATACCTTCATACACGACATCGTAATATTCTTTTTTTATTTCCATTTTCTCTACTTTATTTTCTGCATTTTTATCATTCAAAATAAAATGGGGAGTCATTAGTGTGCCGAGGTTTGCGATAGCTCCGACTGCACGAGTCATCTCCATTGGGGTCACCTGGAAACCATATTGTCCGATAGAAGTATTATAGGTATCTCCAACTCGCCATATTTCTCCATTAAAATTCTTAGCTTTCCATTCTGGATTTGGTATTGTTCCAGACTTTTCATCAGGTAAATCAACCCCAGTCATTTTTCCAATGCCAAACATTCGAGCATATTTTTCTAAATTCAAGATCCCTATTCCCTTTTGATTTTCAAATCCACCACCTATGGTATAAAAATACACATCACTTGATACAGCAATAGATTCAGCCATATTTGTCCAGCCATGGGCTTTCCAGTCGTTAAAAACTGTCTTTTTAGTTTTGTCATATGGATTTTGGATAGATATAGAACCAGTAGAAAGAATTTCTTTTAATGGGTCGATAACTCCTTCTATCAAAGCACCAAGAGCAAAAAATGGTTTAACTATGGAACCCGGAGTATAAAGTCCCGAGATTGTTCTGTCCATAAAAAATTTTCTTTTATCAGTTATGTAACTTTTTATGATTTCCTTATCTTTACCTAGAGACAGAATCTCAGAATCATATTCAGGGAAACTTGTAGAAGCTATGACTTCTCCATTCGTGGCATCCATAACAACTCCTGCTCCTCCAGCAAACGAATTTTTTGTCGAGGTATCTTTTATTATAGTAAATAATTGTTGTTGGATTCTTGAATCAAGACTAGTGACTAAACCCTCACCTCTCGCTGGTGCATTTATAATATTTTCTGAATGAATGGTCCCTCTAGCATCTACTTCTATGATTTTAGATCCATTCTCTCCTTTTATTGCGTCGTTGTATGTTTTTTCAAGTCCATCAATGCCTTTGAATTCATATTGCCAATAATTTTCTCCAGCATCTTTTTTGGGATAACTGACATACCCTAAAACATGAGAGAATCCAGGAGACATATATGTACGGATCACTGGTCCTGATATTTCTTGAGTAGACTCTACTCCTATGTTCGTTTTCTTATTCCAGGCTAATTCCACTTTATTTCTATCATAAATAATACCTCTTTCAGTAAATATAGTAACTTTCTCTAAAGTATTATTCTCAGCTCGAAGCTTGTATTCTTCACCATTTTGTATTTGTAAATATAAAAGACGAAAACCGAATATAATAATAACACAAACAAAAAAACTTCCTAAAATCAAAGTAGTCTTGTCGGAGATGGGTTTTTCTATTCGACCTTCGAATTGTTGAGTATCAAAATTTTCCAAATTTGTAGAATCAAGAAATATCTCATCTGGATTGACATCAGAAATTATTCTTTTTTTATTTTTTTTAAAAAATCTTACAATCATATTTTTAATTATAGAATTTAAGTTTCCTTTTAAATATTTCTAACAAAAATAAAAATATAGCTGAAAAGATAAAAGATATGAATGTAATATCAAAGAACCTCACTTCTTTTACTCCAAACAATAGATCTGATAGTAAAAATAGAAATATAGCTTCTAAAAAAATATTGAAATAAATCATACTTACAACAGCTATTGGAATAGAAACCCAAATAGGAAAAAAGAGGATAGATAATAAAAGCAACAAAGAAGCCAAAATTCTCATCGGTATTGAATTTATGGAATGGGTAAATGTCATCTTCTTATATTACACATTTAATCCAAAAATACAAAATCAGCCACATGGAAGCTTTTGGATATAAAAATAAATAAGATATTTATGATATAATCAGACACATTATGATACATAATACACAAGAAGGTAATGTAGAAAATTCGGCTTTGAAAGCATTATTTAGAAACAATTTAAATTCCCTGAAAGAACATTTTTCTAAAGAAGTCTTAGAGCTCGTGGAGAGTAATATAGATTTTCTTATGCAACACTATATAGAATGGCAAAGAGCACTGCCTCAAGTAGCAAAAAGTTTGGGTGTACAAGCAAATAACTTAAATAATATTCCTAGTTTGATTGAAAAAGATACTTTTGAAAAAATAAGAACTAAATTATTAATAGAGCGACCAAAAAAAATTATTTTAGGAATATCTGGCCCAGGTGCAGTAGGTAAAGAAACTATTAAAAAATCTTTGGGATTTGATAGTGTTGTAAATACTACAACTAGAGAGCGAAGAATTTATGAAAGTCATGGTGAGCATTATAATTTTATAAATGAAATTCAATTTGATGAAATTCTTTCCAAAGGAGGGTTTATAATAAATATGGAAAGACCAGGTAGGGGTAAGTATGGAATTCAGAAAACTGATCTAGAAAAAATCTTAACTAAAACTAATGTAGCTATTATCGAAGAGAATCCTTTAAATTTAACTAGCTTGCGAGATTATTTAAAAGATAAAGAAAGTAGTGAATTTATTTTAATATATGTTCTACCACCTTCCCCAGTTTTGCCGAACCTTGCAGCACGCTTAGCAGATAGATGTATAAAATCTAGCAGTGATTTCAGATTAGCTATAAATAATACTTTAGATTTACGACAGCTAGATGAGTTTAATTCAACCGCTCAATCTATACAAAAAGGAGTTAATGTTTTATTTATTGTAAATGACAGCGTTGAACGTGTGACTGAAAAAATAAAAGATCTTATTAAATAAATGAAATACGATTTAGTTGATAAAAAAGATAGGTTGATAAAAATTGGAACAAAGCTAGAAGCGAAAAAGCTGAAACTTTTTACAAGAAGTGTCCATATTCTACTTCTTAATAAAGAAGGAAAAATTTTGTTATGTAAAAGATCAAGTAATAAAGAAACTTACCCAAATAAAATAACTTCTTCTGCTGGTGGACATGTCGAACAAAAAGAAAGCTACATAATTGCGGCAAAAAGAGAGCTAAAAGAAGAACTTGGAATAGTAACTGCATTAAAAAATGCAGGCCGATTCGATATCGTAAACAAACAAGAGAGAGCTATACATCACCTTTTCATAGGCAAGATGAAGAAAATTTTTCCAGATCCTAATGAAATATCTAGTTTTTCCTTAATGTCTGTGGAAGAAATAAAAAAAGATCTGTGTTCACATCCCAATAAATATTGTATGCCTTTTAAAGAGGCTTTTAAATGTTACTTCAAATATACGCAATAATCTTTTTATCTCGGCACATTCAACCCACTGGTCTCAGTACCTAGCTGTACAACCTACATATAAAGTTTTATCTGAGCATTCAAGAATATAGATGAAATGAGTCATACAAAATTACTATCCCTCGCATTCGTTTTTAAATTCTTTACTGAATTTTACTAAATCCAGTATCTTCGTCACCTTCGTTCCTCGAGCTGGGATATATGGATTCGAACCACAATTAAAGGCTTCAAAGGCCTCTGTCCTACCATTAGACGATATCCCAATATTAAAAAACACTTAATTTATAACACGAAATATCTGAAAATGCTAGCTGATTATTTTGAATCTCTTGAAATTATC